>PMSP01000286.1 GCA_003168315.1 Opitutaceae bacterium | reverse complement strand
GGTGGTGGCGATCAGCTCCGGGTCCTCGTTCGCGACGTCGGTCGACTGCATCCTGCGCCACGAGTCGAGCGGCGCCCGGTCGAATTCATCCGAGGAGCCGGCCTCGTTCCTGCGGAACGTGCGGTAGGCGGCGAACTGGGCCCTGGGCTTGCCGGCATCGGCCGGCGCCACGGGCACCCTGCGGGCGATCTCCATCTGGGCGTTCACCCAGTTGTTGAAATCCCTCGGCCCGAGCGCGATCACCCGGAAGCGCATCACCGCGTGCGACTCGCCGCAGAACTCGGCGCACTGCCCCCAGAAATACCCCGGCTTGTCGGCCTCCACCCAGAGGTGGTTCCCGCGGTTGGGCATCATGTCCACCTTGCCCGCGAGCTTCGGGATCCAGAAGCTGTGGATCACGTCGACCGTCCGCAGGTTGATCTGGACCGGCCTGCCGGCGGGGATCACCAGCTCGTTCGCGGTCGAGAACGGCGCGTTCATCACCTTGCCCGTGTTGTCGGCCGTCTTCGCCGTCTCGTTCGGGTAGTCGAACTTGAACCACCACTGGTAGCCGGTCGCCGTGATCTCGTAGCTGTTGGCCTTCTCCTCGACCGGCAGGTCGTACGAGTACCAGATCTCCTTCAGGGTCGGGATCGCTATGACGACCAGCGCGAGCACCGAGGCCCCGATGAGGCTCATCTCGACCAGGGGGTTGCCATGGCCCTGCGGGGGCGGCTCGGCGTGCTGGTCCGCCTCGCTCCTCGCCCTGAACTTGATCATCGCGTACGCCAGGACGCTCCCGACGATGACAAAGATGACGAGCGAGACCCAGCACGTCAGGTAGAAGAGGTCCTGCTGGCGCCGGGCTACCGGGCCGCTGGGGTCGAAGGTCGACTGCGGGCCGTCCAGCCAGTAGCACCCCGAGAGGAGGCCGACGGCGGCCAGGGCCGCCGCCGCGCGGGCAAACCGGGTGAAGCGTGTTGGAAATGTGGGCAAACGCATGTGTGCAGTCGGAAAGGAATGCCGCCCGGAGGCGACCGCCAGACTCCCAAGCAGAGTCGGTGAACACCGGGGCATTTCAAGCCATATTGCTCACCTTTTCGCGCTCGGGCCCGGACCGCAACCCACGGTTCGGCCCCAAGGCACTTATTAACCCTCCTCGGGCCCGCATTAGCGCCGCCTGAAAGGGCCCGGCGGCCCCTCCAAAGGCGGGATTCGATTTGCGCTGGCGGCCAATGGGGCCGATCCTTGCCTCCCCATGAAGACGCGCCTCCTGTTCGCCGCCGCCCTAGCCGCCCTCGTCCTTTCCGGCTGCGGCCAGAAGGACTCCTCGACGGCGGCCGCCGCCGCCCCCGCCGGACCCCGCGAGATCGAGATCACGGCGGGCGACACGATGAAGTACAGCGTCACCCAGATCGACGCCACGCCCGGCGAGGACCTGAAGGTCATCCTCACGAACAACGGCACCCAGCCGGTGGAGGTCATGGGCCACAACTGGGTGCTCCTGAAGGCCGGGACGGACGTCGCCGCCTATGACGCCGCCGCCCTCAATTCCAAGGACACGGGCTACATCCCGGCCGCCCTCTCGGACGAGGTCGTCACCCACATCGACCTCCTCGGGCCCCGAAAGTCGGGCGAGGCCGACTTCAAGGCGCCGATGACGCCCGGCGACTATCCCTTCCTCTGCACCTTCCCGGCCCATTACCAGACCGGCATGAAGGGCATCCTGACGGTCAAGTAGGGCCGTCCCGTCCGACATCTTGGGATTGATCGGGCTGCCGGGGGCGGTATCGTCCGCCCCAAGCCCCATGAGACCCCGGACGGACCCCCGACCCCTGCGCCTGGTGGCGCTCGGCCTCGTCGCGGCCTGCGCCTGCGTGGCGGCGGCCTGCGGCCCGAGCGACCCCCTGGACGTGACCGTGAGCGCCAAGGACTCGGTGGACCTGGCGATCTCGCGCTCCCAGGCCGAGGGCCGGCTCTCGACCCAGCAGCTGGCCGACTTCGACCGCGCCGTCCAGGAGATCAAGTTCCACATCATGGCGACCGAGACGGCGAGCGGCGCCTCGGACGTCGCCGAGGCCGCGCTCGGGATGATCAACGGCAAGACCTTCCGGGTCGTGATCCAGACGGGCCTCCGCTGGGAGCTCGACCGCGCGGAATTCGAGCGGTCCACTCTCGAGAAGGCCATGTTCTCGAACGCCCAGATGACCACCCGTCCCGGGGACGCGGACTCGGCGGAATACCTCTCCGACTACCGCGACCGGCAGACCAAGCGCCTGGAGGCCGCCAAGGAGGAGGTCTGGCACACGCGCGACCGGCTCGCGGCCGCCGGGGCCGTCTTCGACATCCCCGACTCAAGCGTGGTTCGGCCGCGCTAGCTTACTCCCGCCGGCCACCAGACGTAGAGGAAGAGGTAGACGACGACCCCGGTCACGGAGACGTAGTACCAGATCGGGAACGTGACCCTGGCCCAGGCCTTGTGGCGCTCGAAGTTCCCCCTGAGGGCGTAGATGAAGGTCCTCGGCACCAGGAAGGCGATCAGCCCCGCCAGCGGGATGTGCGTCCAGAGGATCACGAAGTACACCCACCGGATGGCGCCTGTCCCGCCGAACCGCGCGTGCAGGTTGCGCATCAGGGCGTGGTAGGCCACGTAGAAGACGAGGAAGAGGGCCGACGTAACGGCGGCCGTCAGCATGCAGGCCCGGTGGGCCCGCATGTTCCCGCGCTTGATGCAGATGAACCCGGCCGTGATCAGCACGGTGGAGATCGCGTTCAGGGTCGCCTCGATCGGCGGGATGTCGTGGACGGTCATGACGGGTTCACTAGCAG
This sequence comes from Opitutaceae bacterium, assembly GCA_003168315.1. GTDB lineage: Bacteria > Verrucomicrobiota > Verrucomicrobiia > Opitutales > Opitutaceae > Palsa-1447. The sequence continues at coordinate 3,477 of PMSP01000286.1, read as the reverse complement.
CCTGTCCGCGACAAGGGCGCCGAGGACCAGGGGAAGGTAGGCGAGCGAGGTGAGGAAGAGCCGGCGCGCCGAGGCGTCGCGGTTGGCGGGCCTCAGGAAGCGGGCCGCCTGCCAGAGGAAGGCGGCGCCGAGCACGGCCGCCGCCGCGCCGTAGCCCCTGCTGGCGAGCCCGAGGAAGGCCGGCAGGAGGCTGACAATGACAAGGCAGAGCGTCGTCGCGAACGACCATCCCGCGACCCTGCCCCCCGCCTCGTCCCGGACCGGCAGCATCGGGAAGTTGACCGCGGAGTAGTCCCTCCGGTAGGTCCAGGCGATCGCCATGAAGTGGGGGATCTGCCAGAAGAAGAGGATGCCGAAGAGGATCCAGCCGAGGGCGGATACGGTTCCCTCGGCGCCGGACCACCCGATGAGGGGCGGGAACGCCCCCGCCACCGCCCCGATCTCCGTGCTCCAGCGGCTCGAGCGCTTGGCGGGCGTGTAGCAGCCGAGGTAGGAGGCGATCGTCAGCAGCGTGAAGAGGGCCGAGAGCCTGCCGACCTGGAAGAAGATGAGGACCAGCGCCACGAAGCACATGCCCCACCCGAGGACGTAGGCCGAGCCCCCGGCGATCCTGCCCGTCGGGATGGGACGCTGCGCCGTCCGGTTCATCCGCCCGTCCGTGTCGCTCTCGATCCACTGGTTCAGCGCCGCGACGCCGCCTGCCGCGAGCGAGGCCCCCAGGGCGAGGAACGCGACCCGCCTGTTGTCATGCGCGGGGCGCGCCGCGAAGTAGCCGACCAGCGCCGTCAGGACGGAGAGGAGGCTCAGGCGAGGCTTCGTCAATTCGACGTAGTCCGAGAACCGGGCATGCGCGGGCGCGGCCTCGGTCATAGGAGGCGGCCGTCCTCGACGGCGTCCCGGTGGGCGACCCACGTGAGCCAGAACGCGGTCACGAGCGTCAGCGCCCCCACGAGGACGTGGCCCGTGGTGACGAGGGGGTTCCTCTGCGTCCGGATGACCGCGGCGCCGAGGAGGATCTGGAAGGCGACCAGGCTCACGAGGACGCAGGCCCCGGCCCGCATGGGGAGGGGCGAGCCCCTGTCCCGCCAGATGGCGACCGCGAAGACGACAACCGAGACCGCGATGACGGCCGCCATCACGCGGTGGGCGAAGTTGATCCCCACCCGGAAATTCCAGACGGCCGGCAGGATCGCCCCGCCCGGCGTCGACCAGGGGAAGGTCGGGATCGCCAGCCCGGCAAAGCTGTGGCGCATGACGGCGGCGATCGCCAGCTGCAGGAAGAGCATCTTGACGCAGAACGTCCCGGCCCGCTCGACCCCATTCCCGACGGGGACCCGCCGGCCGATCCAGGCGCGCGTGCAGGAGACGGCGACCGCGATCAGCACGCAGGCGAGCGCCTGGGCGAGGCACGCGTGCAGCATGGCGAAGACCCTCCCCAGGCTCGTCTCCAGCTCCTTGAGCTGGACATGGTCGAAGAGCACCCGGAGTCCGCCCACGACGCCCTGGGCGACCACGAGGGCGAAGGCGCAGAGCGAGAGCTTCCTCAGCCAGCGGCGCGCCTCGGTCGCCCACAGCCAGACGGCGAGGACCGCGGTCAGGATCCCCATGATGATCGCGCTCAGCCGGTGCGAGTGCTCCGCGAACATCGAGAGGTTGCTGAGCCAGCCCGAGGGGTTCAGGGAGCCGTTGGAGAGCGGCCAGTCCGGAAACGCCATCCCGGCCCCGATGCTGGTCGTGAAGGCGCCGAGGGCCACCAGCACGAAGACCCAGGCCGCGGCCACCGCCGCGAACGCCGCCAGGGCCGGCTTGTGGGCGGCTGTCCGGGGGAGGGTGTCTGTGAGGGCCATGGGCGTCGGGAATGGGACGGAGAGGGGACCATCGTGCCCGCCTCAAACGCTTTGACAATTTTTTCCTCCGGCGGATTGGTGGTACCATGAGAACCAATGCCGCCCGCCGCCTTGCCGCATGGGCGGCGCTGGGGGCGCTCCTCGCCGGGGGCTGCGGCCGGCCGGGGGGGGACGGCGCCGCCCCGGCAGGGGCGGTCCGTGGCGAGCGGGAGTTCGCGCTGACGGGCGAAGTCGTCTCGGCCGACCGGACGAGGAAGGTCCTCGTCGTCCGCCACAACGCCGTCCTCGGCTACATGCCCGCGATGACCATGGAGTTCGCGGTCTCGGCGGGCGACGCGGCCGCCGCGTCGGCCGGCGAGAGGATCCGCGCCCGCCTGTTCGTCGACGCGGCCGGCAACCCCCGGCTGGAGGACATCTGGCCGGACGACAAGGTCTCCCTCGACTCGATCGACGCCGGCTCCCGCATGCTCCACCAGGACACGATCGAGAAGGGGAAGGAGGCCTACCGCGAGGTCGGGGACACCGTGCCGGACTTCGTCCTCCTCGACCAGAACGGGCGCGTCGCCAACAGCGCGCGCTTCCGGGGGAAGCAGGTCATGCTGAACTTCATCTACTCGCGCTGCCCGGTCGCCGACATGTGCCCCCTCTCGACGGCGAAGATGATGCAGGCGCAGAAGCTGGCCAAGGCCGCCGGGATCAGGGACGTCGAGTTCGTCTCGATCACGCTCGACCCCGCCCACGACACGCCCGGGGTCCTCAGGGAGTACGCCGACGAGCGCGGGATCGACACCTCCAACTTCTCCTTCCTGACGGGGCCCGAGTCCGCGATCCGCGACCTCCTGACCCAGTTCGGCGTCATCGCCGAGTTCAGGGGCGACATCCTCGACCACACGCTCGCGACCCTCCTGATCGACGGGAAGGGCAGGATCACCTGGAGGGCGGACGGGAGCCAGTGGCAGCCCTCGGAATTCGTGGGGCGGATGACCCGATGACGGGCCACGCGCTCAGCACCTCGCAGTGGCGGCGGATCTGGGCCATCACGGCCGGGGCGGCCGCGCTCTTCGTCATCGTCCGCGAGCTTCCGACCGGCACCAACCTGAGCCACATGGACTTCAGGGTCCAGGGCCCGAACGTGATCGAGTTCTGCGACCCGGCGAACCCGCAGTTCCTCCCGGTGGTCGCCGTCCGCTCGCCGGTGACGCTCTCCGTCACGACCCCAGGCCCCCCCGCGGCGGGATCCGACGTCCGGGCGACCCTCGTCCTCACGACCTTCAGCGGGAAGCCGATCGCGCCCGAGGACCTCCAGGTCGTCCAGACGAGGCGGATACACCTTCTGATCGTCGACCCGTCCCTTGACGACTACCAGCACGTCCATCCCGTGCCGGGCCGGAAGCCCGGCGAGTGGACCTTCCAGTTCCGCCCGAGGTTCGGCGGTGCCTACCGGGTCTTCGCGGACTTCACCCCGGTGGCGACGAACCGCGGGCTCTACTCGGAGACGGAGATCGAGGTCGACGGCGCGCCGAACCCGGTCGCGGCGGGGACGCAGGCGCCGTCCTGGACCGCGTCCTCGGGCGGCTACGACTTCGCCCTGGCGCCCGCCTCCCTCCCGATCCGCGCCGGCGTCGCCGCG
>PMSP01000390.1 GCA_003168315.1 Opitutaceae bacterium | reverse complement strand
TCTTGGTGGCCACCGTGTCCTCAACCCTGAGCTCGAGCCAGTGGGCGGGCGTCGCCGTCATGTCGAGGTGCAGGTCCGAATCGTCGGTCTGGCCCGGGGCCTTCTGGAAGCGGAAGTCCTCGTCGACGTCGAACGTCATCAGGTCCCTCGATCCGTAGGTCTTGTCACGGGTCTGGAGCGTGTTGTTCAGGCCGACCCTGACGACGTTCGCGGCCTGGAGCTGGTCGATCTCCCGCATGTCGCCGAGCTCCATTGTGGGCAGGTAGTTGGTGAAGGTGCTCCGGTCGATGGGGGGGATCCAGGCGGCATCCTTGTCCGCGTCGGGGATGTACCGGTAGCTCAGGGTCGGCGTCAGCAGGTGCCTGATCCCGTCGATATGCCAGAGGGGGTTCTCGTAGTTGAAGACCGCGCTCATCTTCAGGTCGGCGTCGAACCCGAGCTCGCCGAGCGCGCGGCCGGTGCCCCCGGGATCCTGCGCTCCCTGCGTGTTCCAGTACTCCGTGTACCGGCCGCCGACAACCGGGGTGAAGTCGACGATGGCCTTGTACGAGAAGGGGCGCGTGATCCCGAGGAAGGTGTCGAACCGGTCGCTCTCGAGGTGGGACCCGCCGTCGGGCGGATTCTCCTCGAGATGGGCGATGCCCGAGTCGAACCGAACGTAAATGCCGCCGCCGATCGCGGTGGGCAGGAGGTCGAAGCGGATCTCCGGCAGCCTCTCCTGCACGGGGTAGAACGAGTCCGGCTGGAACCGCGTGAAGGCCGATGCCAGGTAATCGGACCCGGTGTAGACGGCCTCGAGGAAGTTGTCGGGCTCCTGGACGGGCACGAATTCCTTGGAGTGGAAGTCGCGGATCACCTCGGAATCGGTGGACAAGTTGACGTCGGCGTTGAGTGTCAGGTCCTCGTTGACCTCCTGGTTGTGCTGCCACTCCGCAAAGGCCCGGTTGGGGGGGACGGGATTGCCGAGGATGTCCGTGTACCGGGTGCCGTAGTCATAGATGTAGCCCGACTTGACGAAGCCGGTCGCCGTGTCGTCGCCGCTTGTCATGTCATAGCTGGCCGTCGGGCCGAGCATGAGTCCCCGGAAGGTGTAGAGCCCCACGTCCTGGCCGGCGGTCAGCCCGTCTATTACCGGGACGTTGAGCGCCGTGTCGATGTACGCCCCCAGCGAATGCCGGTACCCGCCGTCGAGGGACACGTCCCTGAAGCCGGTCTGGCGGTTCAGGTCCTGCCCCATCTTCGATATCGGGAGCGGCCTGTAGTTGCCGACCCCGACGTTGGCCCCGGCCAGGCGCATGTAGTGGCCGGGCGAGTAGGTGAGGGTCCGCGCGTGGATCGTCGGCTGCCATCGGCCGGGTTCGCCGTAGGTCACGGTGGCGTCATGCACGATCACCTGGTTCTTGCTGCCCTCGGCGGTGGCGCCCTGGATGTAGTAGGGAAACCGGCCGACGCGCAGGTTCCGGGCCGTGAAGGTGCCGTCGACCCGGTTGTAGGTGACGCTGTCGGCAAGGAGCCTGTCGCCGATCCGCGTCAGGACGACGTTCCCGTTCGCCTCCGCGATCTGCGTCTTCTGGTGGAAGACGATCCTGTCCGCCGTCATGAGGAGGCCGGGGTCGACCATCTGCGCGCTGCCGGTCATGATCGTGTCCCCGGTCGTGTAGTCCTGGGACAGCAGGTTCGCCGTTATGGTCATCTCGCTCGTCCCGGGCTCCGAAATCGTCTGCGAGGTGACCGGCGGGTTGTCCGCGTGGATCGCCGGCGGAAGCAGGGCTGCGATGGCGAGGAAGGGGGCGAGGCGGCGCATCACTCGGGCGAAAGCAAATGGGCGGCGAACCGAGCTAGCAAGCTCTCGGCCCGACAAAAATCGGCTCCTAAACGTCGTGCGGGCGCACTTTTGGCTTTTTAGACGGCGCCGGGGGCTTCATCGTGTCGGGCCGCCATGCCCAGAAAAGACGCCATCCGAATGTCCAAAGCCGTGCGCGACATGGCTCCCCTTCGCTCCGAGGTCCGGGGCCTCGGGACGGCGCTCGGCCGCGTGATCACGCGGATCGAGGGGAAGGAGACCTTCGACACGGTGGAGGCGCTCCGCAGGCTCGCCAAGGCCCGGCGGGCGGGCGACGCCGACGCGGAGCGCCTCCTCGCCAAGGCGATCGCCGACCTGGACCCGCTGGCGGCCTTCAACCAGGCGATGGCCTTCACGCTCTACTTCGAGCTCGTCAACCTGGCCGAGGAAAACTTCAGGATCACCCTCCTCAGGCGCCGGCGCGTCGCCCGCGCCCTCGACGGCGACCGCGGCCGCGCCATCCGGGAGTCGATCGAGGCGGCGGTGATCGAGCTCAAGGCGGCCGGGGTCGGCGCGGACGAGATGCAGGGCCTCGTCGACCGGCTCGGGATCGAGCTGGTCTTCACGGCGCACCCGACCGAGACGAAGCGCCGGACGCTCCTCGCCAAGCTGCGCAGGCTGGCGGGACTCCTGCGCGCGCGCGCGCAGCCCGAGTCGACGCCGGACTCGGCGGTCCTCGACGCCGACACGATCGAGCGCGAGATCGCCTCCCTCTGGCTGACCGACCGCAGCCGCACGGTGCGCCCCGAGGTGAAGGACGAGGCCATGACCGGCCTCTGGTACTTCGACATGACGCTCGTGGAGACGCTCCCCAGGCTCCAGCTCGACATGGAGCGCGCGCTCGCGCGCCACTACCCGGGGGTGCGGGCCCCCCGCCGGTGGCTCACCTTCGGCTCCTGGATAGGGGGCGACCGGGACGGCAACCCCGAGGTGACGGTCTCGACGACGGCCGACGTCCTCCTCCTGCACCGCAGGCTGGCGATCGAGAAGCTGCGGGCCACCTCGGCCGAGCTCAGCCAGGTGCTGACGATCAGCGACCGGCGGGACTCCGTGGTGCCGGCCCTCAAGCGCGCCCTGCGCGAGGACCTCCACCTCTCCAAGCACCTGGACGAGCTCGAGAAGAGGTATCCCCACGAGCCCTACAGGCTCCTCTTGGGCGTCCTCCACGAGCGCCTCGGCCAGGCCAGGGACGAGCTGCGCGACGGGCGCTCCCTCCTCGGCGGCGCGGTCGTCGGCTCCTGCCTCTCGCGGGAGACGGTCGGAGACACGTTCGGCACGATCCGGGCCGGGCTCGAGGCCGGCAGGGGAGGGATGCTGGCGGGGGGCGACCTCGCGGCGGCGACGAACCAGTTCGAGGTCTTCGGGCTCCACACGGCTCGGCTCGACCTGAGGCAGCACTCCTCGCTCCATGAGGCCGCCGTCTCGGAGATCCTCGGGAACCCCGGCTACGCGAAGCTGCCCGAGGTCGAGAAGCGCCGGGTCCTGCTCTCGGCGATTGCCCAGGCGCAGGCGCTCGGGCCGGCCGGCACGGCCCGGTTCTCCGACCCCACCCGCAACGTCGTCGACCCGCTCGTTCTCGCCAAGGAGGCCTGCAGGGTCATCGGACCCGAGTCCCTCGGGATCTACATCATCAGCATGACGAACGGCCTGTCCGACATCCTCGAGGTCGAGCTGCTGCAGAAGCTCGCCGGCTCGTCCCTGCCGATCGCCCCGCTGTTTGAGACGCTGGACGACCTGGAGCGCGCCCCGGATGTCCTTTCCGAGCTCTTCGCCCTGCCGGCGCACCGGCCCGCCCACCAGCACGTGATGCTCGGGTACTCGGACAGCAACAAGGACTGCGGCTACATCACCGCCAACTGGGCCCTCTTCAAGGCGCAGGACGCAATCTCGCGGGTGTGCCGCGAGGCCGGGGTCTCCCTCACCCTCTTCCACGGCAGGGGGGGCAGCATCGCCCGGGGAGGCGGGCCGGCGGCGAAGGCCATCCTCGCGCAGCCCGCCGGCCTCAGGGACGGGGCGATCCGCGTGACGGAGCAGGGCGAGGTCCTCTCCACGCGCTACCACGACCCCGACCTCGCGCACCGCATCCTGGAGCAGATGGCGTACGGCGTCATGCTCGGGATACGCGCCGCGGGCGCCGAGGCCCAGGTGCCGCAGGAATGGCGCGACACCATGGAGGAGATGAGCCGGGCCGGCTTCGAGGCCTACAAGGCGCTGGTCCACGACGACCCGGAATTCCTGGTCTTCTGGCGCCAGGCGACGCCCATAGACGAGATCAGCAACCTGAAGCTCGGCTCCCGCCCGACCTACAGGAGGGCGACGCAGAGCGTGTCGGACCTGCGGGCGATCCCGTGGGTCTTCTCGTGGATGCAGAGCCGCTTCAACTTCCCGGGATGGTTCGGGCTCGGCAGCGCGCTCAACTCGGTGCTGCGCCGCGGCCCGAAGGAGCGCCAGACGCTGCGGGCGATGCACGCCGGCTGGCCGTTCTTCCAGACGCTGATCGACAACGCCCAGCTCACCATGCGCAAGGCGGACATGGGGATAGCCTCCCTCTACGCGGGCCTCGTCGAGGACGCGAGGATCCGCCGGCGGATGCTCGGGATACTGGGCGCCGAGTTCGAGAGGACCGAGTCGGCCATCCTGAAGGTGACGGGCCAGAAGCGGCTCCTCGGCCGCGAGCCCGTGCTCCTGAGGTCGGTCGAGCTGCGCAACCCCTACATCGACCCCCTCAACTACATCCAGGTGGACATGATGCGCCGGCTGCGCGGCGGCGCGGCGCTCGAGCCCCGCGAGGCGGACGCCGTCCGGGCCGTCATAGAACTCACGATCAACGGGATCAGCGGCGGCCTGAAGAACACGGGCTAGGAGGCGCGCCGTTTAAGGTGGCGCGCCCACCCAGCACTCCGACAACATGGCCGACCGCCAAAAACCCGAAGCAGTGACCCTCCCCAAGTCTGACATCGAGGCCCTCCTGCATGCCCGCCACGGTTCACCCCATTCCGTGCTCGGAATGCATCCCAGCACGCGCAGCCGCGGCGCCGGGCTGGAGGTGCGCGCCTTCCTGCGCGACGCCGCGTCCTGCGAGGTCGTCCTGACCGGCGACAGGCCCCCGACCGCCGTCCCGATGAAGCTCCTCGCCCCCGAGGGGCTCTTCGAGGCCTTCATCCCGGGGCGCAGTGAGGTCTGCGCCTACGAGCTCAAGGCGACGTCCGCGGACGGCCGGGTGAGGCAATTCCGCGACCCCTACTGCTTCCTGCCGACGCTCGGGGACCAGGACCTCTACCTCTTCAACGAGGGCAACGAGCACAGGATCTACGACAAGCTGGGCGCCCACCTGCGCGACCTCGGGGGCACCCCGGGCGTGGCGTTCGCGGTCTGGGCCCCCGCGGCCGCCCGGGTCTCCGTCGTCGGCGACTTCAACGGGTGGGACGGCCGGTACCACCCGATGAGGAGCCTGGGGGCCTCCGGCGTATGGGAGCTGTTCATCCCCGGCCTCGGGGAGGGTGCGCTCTACAAGTTTGAGATCAGGGACGGGGAGGGCGGCATCCGCGTGAAGACCGACCCCTACGGGACCCGCTTCGAGGGGCCGCCGGGCAACGCCGCGATCGTCTTCGACACCTCCAAGTTCAAGTGGTCCGACGGGGCGTGGATCGCAAGGCGCCGCTCGCATTCGGGGAAGCTCGACCGGCCGGTCTCGATCTACGAGGTGCACCTCGGCTCCTGGCGCAGGAAGCCCGAGGAGGGCAACCGGCCGCTCACCTACCGGGAGGCCGCGCCGCTCCTCGCCGACTACGCGGTCGAGATGGGATTCACCCACGTCGAGGTGATGCCGCTCGCGGAGCACCCCTTCGACGGGTCCTGGGGATACCAGGTGACGGGCTTCTACGCCCCGACCCACCGGTTCGGCAACCCGGAGGACTTTGCGTGGTTCGTCGACCACCTGCACCAGCGCGGGATCGGCGTCATCCTCGACTGGGTNNCACCTCTACGAGCACGCGGACCCGAGGCAGGGGGCCCACATGGACTGGGGCACGCTCATCTTCAACTACGGCCGCAACGAGGTGCGCTGCTTCCTGATCGCGAACGCGCTCGCCTGGTTCGAGAGGTACCACCTGGACGGGCTCCGGGTCGACGCGGTGGCCTCGATGCTCTACCTCGACTACTCGCGGGGCGCGGGGGAGTGGGTGCCCAACCGGTACGGCGGCCGGGAGAACCTGGAGGCGATCGACTTCCTGCGCAGGGTGAACGACCTCGTTCACGGCTACCACCCGGGCGGCCTCATGATCGCCGAGGAGAGCACGTCCTTCCCCGGCGTCACGCGCGCGACCGCCGACGGGGGACTGGGGTTCGACTACAAGTGGAACATGGGCTGGATG
>PMSP01000092.1 GCA_003168315.1 Opitutaceae bacterium | reverse complement strand
GGAGTGAGAAGCACCTGTTTGTCGGTAAACAAGTGTGTCAAATAGAGGCCGGACGGTTCTAAGCCTTTATTCGTATCACTGATAGCTTTCCAGAATTGGTCGTCGGATTCAATCTGTGCCATTTCGACGTTGGGAAGGATAGCATCCACATCCTTCGTCGCGCCAAATCGGCCTCCGGAATCGGGGAAACCCAAAGCAAGTGCTGCACGGCCAAACAATACGACGCGGGTTTGTCGCTCAAGGTGCGAATCCAGAGCCTGTAATATTAGCCGAGGATTATTTATTGGCAATGTAGCCACCGCACGTCTCCGCCGCCATTTCGAGTAACCCCTGTCTGGGAAACAAACCTGCTCCAATGGGGAAGTATTCCATCGGCAACGGGTTTTTGCGCTCCCAGCAATTCCAGGAGCTTGTCCCAAAAATCCTTCCGCAACGGATCATGCGTGCTTCCTGCCTTGGCAATATAAGCGAGGGGGCGAGACACCCGTTCACGCTTCGCAATCTCCGACAAAAGAAAAATATCGCATCGACTTGCAAGCTGAGCAGCACAGCGAACGGCCATTCCTTCAAACTCATTTGAACCCAAGAGCAGCAAGGCAACGAGCTCCTCATTGGATATAGTGGCAAATCCGGGATCGGTTTCAATTTCGGGGTAAATACCCGAATAATGCCTGCAGCCTCGAGCCACAGCCAATCGCACAAAGTCCGTGCTCGATTCAAAGCCTGCCTTTTTCGCCTTTCTAAAAAGGACGGAGTAATGGGCGATTTCACCCAGGCGTTGGGCCAGCGTTGGCATCAGATTCGAAGCTACAACAAATGGGACCAATGCTACAAACGTATTTGCGAACAGCAAATGCAGCAGGTGCGGATCTGGAAATTGCTTTGGAGTAAGAGTTAAGGGGTGAACTAACTCACTGGCGACGCGACCGACGATCCGGGCGGTCCCGCGCGCTCAGCCCCAACGGAGCTTAACCCGGCAAGGACGCCGGCGATATGCTCGATCACGCGGGAGTCGCTGGAGAGCATGGAATGCAGCGGGCACCAGACGACGTGCTCGGAGCCGCCCGGAAGGCGCGTCGTGCCCGGGGGGAAGACCATCAGGTCGAGCGGCGTGCGGTACGTGAACACGGGCAATGCGGCGAGGGACTGCGGATCCGAATTGAGGTCCCGCAGGAACGCGCTGCCGGGGCGCATCTGGCGCGTTCCCGCGCCCGGATAGAGATAGGCGAACGGCGTCCCCCGGTTGGGCCCCGCGATGGAGAAGAACGCGCGGGTCCTCCCCGCGCCGCCGCGCACCTGGAGATAGTGGCGCGCAATGAGGGCTCCCATGCTGAAGCCGACGAGTGCCACGGGGGAGCCCGGATCCAGGTTCGCGTGGATGAATGCCTCCAGCTTCCCGGAAAGGTCGGGCATCCCCAGGCGGCCGTCGCGCGGGTGGAGCGTGGGCGTGTGGCAGGAATGGCCCCGGGCCTCGAGCCCGCGGTTCATCGACCGGAACAGGCGCCCCGTGTCCGCGAATCCGTGGACCATCACGACATTCACGGGGAGGCCTTCGGCATGAGGAGGTCCCACTTGTTCCCGTAAAGGTCCTCGAATACGGCCACCGACCCGTAGGCCTCGTGCCTCGGCTCCCCGTTGAACCTGACGCCGCGGGACCTCATCTCGCCGTAGTCCCGCGTGAAGTCGTCCGTGTGGAGGAACAGGAAGACGCGGCCGCCCGCCTGGTTGCCAACGGCTGCGAGCTCCCGCGCGTTCTTCGCCCTGGCGAGAAGGATGCGGGTCCCTCCCCGACCGGGCGGCGCGAGGACGAGCCACCTCCTGCCGCCGCCCTGCGGCGCGTCCTCGACCACCCGGAAGCGCAGGGACCCCGTGTAGAATGCGACAGCCTCGTCGTAGTCCCTGACGAGGAGCGATACGCAACCGATAGACTGCTTCATTGCTCAGGGTGACTCGCCCCGCGCCTTTGCTTCAAGCGCCGTGACCGTCCGCCTGTTTCGGGTGGTCGCCTTCACGGCGAGCTTCCGCTCGAAGAAGGTGTTGTTGATCTTCGTGATTCCGTATCCATGGGGACAGTACAGGTAGACGACGTCGCCAAGGAGCACCGCCTCCTCGCCGCTCGCAAGCGGGAGGGCGACGCCGTCCAGCGAGGGACTCTTCCCGGCCCCGGCAAGGAACGTCGCATGGAGGAACCTGGGGTCCCTGCCGGGGCGGCCGAGGAGCGGGTTCGCCCTGAAGGCCGCCGTCATTTCCGCCGAGGTCCTGACGACGACGGGGACCTCGAAGCCGCAGTCGCGCAGGATCCGCCGTTCCAGGGACCCCGCATGCCGGCCGGCGTCCTCCCCGGCCTCGAAGACCGCGTTGCCGCTCTTCACGTAGGTCCGGACCCTCCTGAATCCGAGGTCCTCGTGGATCTGGCGCAGCCTGTCCATTTTCAGGGGACGGGAGCCCCCGACGTTGATCCCGCGAAACATGGAAACGAAGGTGGGCATATTCGGGAATGGGCCGCCCCCAGCATCCCGCCGAGGCCCGGCTAATCAACAACAAGAAGCCATGGCCCGCAGGGGTTTGCGCGCGGCCGCCAGCCGGGCGCCCGGCGCCCCGGCTATGACACGAATCCCCCGGCCCGGGCTTGTCAAAAGCGGCCCAATAATGCAGGTTAACCCTCCGACCTTGATGAAACCAGCCTCCGCAAGGGCAAAAGCGACCGACGCATCCAGAGCGCGCGCCCGCTGCTGCCTCTATTAGATAATGACCACTGCGGACACTGTCACTCCCGCGGTTGATACGGCCGCGGTGGACCGGAGGCTATCCGAGGCCGCTGCCCCGGACCGGATCGCCTGGGCGCTCGGCCAGTTCGGGAGCTCGCTCGTTTTGAGCACGAGCTTCGGGGCCCAGTCCGCCGTCATGCTCCACATGGCGACGCGGATCGTCCCGGACATCCCGGTCGTCTTCATAGACACGGGCTACCTCTTCCCGGAGACCTACCTCTTTGCGGACGAGCTCACCCGGCGCCTGCGCATCAACCTCAAGGTCTACCGCGCGGTCGAGTCGCCCGCGTGGATGGAGGCCCGGCACGGCAGGCTGTGGGAGAAGGGGGCCGAGGGCATCGCCGCCTACAACCAGATCGCCAAGGTCGAGCCGATGCAGAGGGCGCTCGCGGAACTGGGCGCCCGCGCCTGGCTGGCGGGCCTGAGGAGGGTCCAGTCAAGCACGCGCGAGCTCCTTCCCGTAGTGAGCGAGCAGGATGGCCGCGCCAAGGTGCTCCCGATCGTGGACTGGACGGACCGGGACGTGCACCGCTACCTCACGCAGAACGAGCTGCCCTATCATCCCCTCTTTGAGAAGGGCTACGTGTCCATCGGCGACATGCAGACCACCCGGCCCCTCACGGCCGACATGACGCCCGAGGAGACCCGGTTCTTCGGCGTCAAGCGCGAGTGCGGGCTCCACGACCCGGCCCCCAAGGCATGAATTCCGAAATGACGCACCTCGACGAACTCGAATCCCAGAGCATCTACCTGATGCGCGAGGCCTTCCACGGCTTCAACAAGCCCGCGATGCTCTGGTCAATGGGCAAGGACTCCAACGTGCTCCTCTGGCTGGCCAAGAAGGCGTTCTGCGGACACATGCCCTTCCCCATCGTCCACATCGACACCACGTACGAGTTCCCCGAGATGCTTGAGTTCCGCATCTGGGCGCAGAAGCACTACGGGTTCGAGCTGATCGTCTGGACGAACTTCGAGGCGCGCGAGCGCGGGATCGGCTACGAGACGACGGACCCGGTCACGGTGACCCATGAGCTGAAGACGGTCGCCCTGCAGCAGTGCCTCGCGGCGTACAACTTCGACGCCCTCATAACCGGGATACGCCGCGACGAGGACTCGACACGGGCCAAGGAGCGCTACTTCTCTCCCCGGAACGCGGAATTCGAGTGGGACTACAAGGACCAGCCCCCGGAGTTCTGGAACCACTTCACGACGGAGTCGGGGCCGGGCGAGCACGTGCGCGTCCAGCCACTCCTCGACTGGACCGAGATCGACATCTGGCGCTACCTCGACCGGGAGAAGGTCCCGCTCCCCGGGATGTACTTCTCGCGCAAGGGGCAGCGCTACCGCTCGCTCGGCTGCATGCCGGTCTCGAAGCCCGTGAAGAGCGACGCGGCCACGATCGACGACATCATCGAGGAGCTCAAGGTCACGCGGGTGTCCGAGCGCTCGGGCCGCGCGCAGGACCACCACGAGCGAAACGCCATGCAGAAGCTCCGCGCCAAGGGGTTCATGTGACTTGCAGACGATGACAATCCTCCCGGACGCCACCCTTCCCGCCCGCCAGGCCGCAACGCCGAAGCCCGCAGCCGCCGCCCCGGCGGCCCAGGGCTCCACCACGGACCACCTCCAGCTGGTCGTCGTCGGGCATGTCGACCACGGGAAGTCCACCCTCATCGGCCGGCTCCTCTTCGACACCCACTCGGTTCCCGACGGGAAAAAGGAGCGGATTGAGGCCGCCAGCAAGGCCGAGGGGATGGAGTTCGAGTACGCCTTCCTCCTGGACGCCCTCCTCGAGGAGCAGGCGCAGAACATCACGATGGACACGACCCGCGTGCCGTTCCACACGGAGCGCCGCTCGTTCACGATCATCGACGCGCCCGGGCACAAGGAATTCCTGAAGAACATGATCACGGGGGCGGCGAGCGCCGACGCCGCGGTCCTCCTGGTGGACGCGCTGGAGGGCCTGCGCGAGCAGACCCGCCGCCACTGCTTCCTCCTCTCGCTCCTCGGCCTGCGCCAGATCGTCGTCGCCGTGAACAAGATGGACCTCGTGGACTACCGGCCGGAGGTCTTCGAGGCCATCCGCAAGGAGCTCGGGGAGTTCCTGGGAAAGCTCGGCGTCGAGCCCGCGCATTTCATCCCGATCTCGGCCAAGCACGGCGAGGGCCTCCTGAAGGGGAGCGCCCGCATGCCGTGGTACCACGGCCCGACGCTCCTGGAGGTGCTTGAGAGGTTCAGGGCCAATCCCCCGGCGTCGGGAGGCCCCCTTCGGCTCTCCGTGCAGGACGTCTACCGCTTCGACGCCCGCCGCATCATCGCCGGCCTGGTCGAGTCCGGCAGCGTGTCCGTCGGCGACGAGATCGAGTTCGTGCCTGGCGGCAAGCGCAGCCGGGTCAAGTCCATCGAGACCTGGCCGCAGTCCGACCCGGCGCCGAGGGGCCCGGTGGGCTCCGGCAGCGAGGTTGCCGTCACGCTCGAGGACGAGCTCTTCGTCGAGCGCGGCCAGATCGGGTCGCCGGTCTCGGACCGGCCGTACGAGGCGAGGACGTTCACCGCGCGCGTCTTCTGGATCCACGACAGCCCGCTCCGCTCGGGGGAGCTGATCCCCCTCAAGCTCGGGACCCAGCAGGCGGAGGCCCGCGTGCTCGGGATCCAGCGAACGCTGGACGCCGTCACCCTCGAGACCGGCACCGGGACGACCGGCGAGGTCAAGGTCCACGAGGTCGCCGAGATCCGCCTGCGCGTCCGCAAGCCGATCGCCTTTGACGTCGGCGGCAAGGTCCCGGCGCTCGGGCGATTCGTCCTCATGAGGGGGCGGCGCATCGGCGGCGGCGGCGTGATCGACTCGGTCGTCGACGAGCCGCCGGAGAACCGCGGCGCGAGCCCGGTGAGCCGGTCGGCGATCCTCGGCCACCGCGGCTGCATCATCTGGATGACCGGGCTCTCCGGGTCCGGGAAGTCCACCCTGGCGCAGGCCCTCGAGCAGCGCCTCCTCAGCTCGGGCATCCTCTCGGCGATCCTCGACGGCGACGTGCTCCGCACGGGCCTCAGCCGCAACCTCGGGTTCACGCCCGACGACCGCAGCGAGAACCTGCGGCGGGCGACCGAGCTGGCGATCCACCTCTCTGACGCCGGGGTCGTGGTGATCGCGGCCCTCATCTCGCCCTTCCGCGTCGACCGCGCGATGGCGGCCGAGCGCGCCAAGGAGCGGGGCGTCCCCTTCGCCGAGATCTACGTCAACGCGTCCCTCGCCGAGTGCGAGCGCCGCGACCCGAAGCAGCTCTACAAGAAGGCGCGCGCCGGCCAGATCCAGCAGTTCACGGGCATCGACTCCCCGTACGAGCAGCCCCTCGCGCCCGACCTTGAGCTCAGGACCGACCGCGAGTCGGTGAACGACTCCATAGAGAGGCTGACGCAGCTGGCGCTCGGCCTCGCGCGACCCGTCGAGCAGGCGGGCGCGGGCGCCGACATATGACGCCGGGGACGGTATACCTGGTCGGCGCGGGCCCGGGGGACCCGGAGCTCATCACGGTCAAGGCGCGCCGCGTCCTCGGCGAGGCCGACGTCGTCGTGTACGATCACCTGGTCGACGCGGACCTCCTTGAACTCACGAGGCCGGGATGCGAGCGCATCTTCGCCGGCAAGAAGGGCGGCCAGCCGTGCCGGCCCCAGAGCGAGATCGACGGGACGCTCGTGCGCCTGGCGCTGGATGGCAAGACCGTCGTGCGGCTGAAGGGCGGCGACCCGTTCGTCTTCGGGCGCGGCGGCGAGGAGGCGAGCGCGCTGGAGGCCGCGGGCGTCCCCTTCGAGATCGTGCCCGGGGTCACCTCGGCGCTCGCCGCGGCGGCCTACGCGGGCATTCCCCTGACGCACCGGCTCCACAGCTCGGCCATCATCCTCCTGACGGGGCACGAGGACCCATCGAAGGAGGACGCGACGGTCCGCTGGGAGGACTACGCGAGGCTGAAGGCGACCCTCTGCATCTACATGGGCGTCAAGAACCTGGCGACGATCGCGCGCCGGCTAGAGGCCGGGGGCCTTGCGCCCTCCACGCCGGCCGCGGTCGTCCAGTCCGCCACGACGGACGAGCACCGGCGGATACTCGGGACCCTGGGGACGATCGCCGCCCTCGCGGCGCGCGCGCAGGTCGAGGCCCCCGCCATGGTCATCATAGGCGAGGTCGCCGCGTTCTCCGACAGGCTGGCCTGGTTCGAGTCGTCACGGCAGCTGGCAGCCGCGCGATGAAGGTCGTCCTGGTCGACAACGGATCCCTGGAACCCGCGGCGCACCTGGGCCTGAGGGCGGCCGCGGCGTCCCTCGGGGCGGCGGCCGCTGTGCATGTGGAGGCCGTGTCCTGGAAGCACAGCGACCGGATCCGCCCCGGATCCCTGGGCGGCGTGCCCGCGCGCACCAAATCCTCCATCACTCGTCGGTTCGAAATTAAGGAGACATCGCCGAATACATGCAAGCCTGGCTCTGGCTTGGATCGCGATCGCAACAGGGCGCGAATTCCAATAGCTATCGGTCCGCCCGTATAAACCGGAGCCTGCGCCGATTTGAGGGCAGGGAAGACCTCTGAGAGCGGAACATTCGACCTACGATTCACGATCAATCCGATCGCGCCCTGCTGCTCGTAACGCACCAGAAGCACCACACTCTTCGCCAGATCGGGATCCACCGATTTTCGGCTAGCGACCAGGAACTTTCCAGCAGCCAGTTCCTGAGCCTGAACCAAAGCGCCCGCGAGAACGAGCAACAGCCACGCGCAGGATGCCATCCTGCCC
>PMSP01000358.1 GCA_003168315.1 Opitutaceae bacterium | reverse complement strand
GACGGCGAAGTCCAGGTAGCGCGCGTCGCCCGTTGCATAGTAGAGGCGCACCCAGGCGGGCGGCCCCATGAAGAGGGAATCGCACCAGGACCAGTTCTCGGTTGCCCGGTTGTTCGGCTGGCCGAAATCGAGCGAGGTCACCGCGGAGGGATTTGCGAGGATGCCGTCAAACCGCGCCCGGAGGGGAGTGATCATCCCTGGGTCGCGGTAGAGCATGTAGAGCTCATCGTAGGTCTGCCCGACGCAGTAGTCGTCGGCGTGGTAGATCCGTGGTCCCGGCTGCCATTGCGTCTTCTGGCCGGCCTCCAGCATCGCCTCGCGGTACCTGGGGTTGCCCGAGATTCCTGCGAGCGCCATGAAGCCGGCATCGCCGGCGCCCTGGGTCCAGTCCGTGGCCGGGTGCCTGCTTGGGTTCGCGAGCTGCCAGTCGGCGACGCGCTCCATGACGCTGAGCGTGGCGGCTGGATCGCCGATCGGCAAGACTGGCTGCGAATGCAGCCGTGCGCAGCAAAATGAAAGGGCCACCGCGGTCCGAAAAGCCGGAACAAGGCTCCTTGTCGAGGGGGTGAAATCGGTCGGGGACACCGTAATACTCATCCGGACGTTCATGATTGCGGCGCCTTCCTCCCGGCTCAATCCGCAAAAACAATCCGTGCCATGCCGCCGCCCCGGCTTTGGCCGCGGTTCGAGCCTCTGCCGCCCAAACGCCGGGCGGCCGGTCTACTCGCTCACAAGGACGATCGGCCCCTCGGGAGAGGGCGAGCCGCCCTTGCGCTCCAGGCTCACCGCGAACTTGGCAATCGTCCCAACGGGTTTGTCGGCCCTGAAGACGATGTGAGCCTCCCCTGAAACCGGGTCGACCACGAAGACGCCTGCGCTCACGGGAGAGGGGTACTGCTTGTCTATAACCCAGAGCTGGTAGTCCTTCTCAGAGGCCAGGGCAGGGAGCTTCGACACCGCGAGGACGCCCTGCGCCCGGGCCGGATCCCAGACTGCGACGGCGACGGCGGCCGGCGAATTCCCGAGCATCGATGCAAGGGTCGCTATCTTGAAATGCGCGAGGTCGCCCTCGTCCTTCAGCCGCGTCGAGAGTTCCGCGACCTGGCGGCTCGACTCCGTGATGAGGCGCTTTGCATCGTCGAGCTGGCTCCGGGTCTGCTCCAGGGCCAATTCGGCGACCCGGTGCTGCTCGCTCAGGGCGGCGTAAGCCGCCCGGGATGCGCCGTACTGGCGCTCGGCCCAGACGACGGCCACGGCGAGACAGGCGGCGATGAGCCACGGCGCCCAGCTCGGGAACCTGATCACCTCGGCCGTCGCCGCGCCGGATTCGCGCGCGGCCGCGGAGGCGAGAACGCGCGCCTTGAGTGAAGCCGGCGGCACGGCCTCCGGGGCCACATGCGCGAGGGAGGTGGCCGCGGCGCGCAGCTGCGAGACCCGCTGGCGCAGCTCGGGACTGCCCGCCATCTCGGCCAGGAATTGGTCCCTCTCCGATCCCTCGAGGAGGTCGAGCGCGTGAAGGGAGGCAAGTTCCTCCTGGCGTTCGTCGATCATAGGCGGCCCGCGAGCGTGTCGCGAAGTTTGATGAGGCCGCGGCGGATGCGCGCCTTGATGGTGCCGATGGGCTCGCTCAGCCTCTCGGCGATTTCCTTCTGGGTGAGCCCGGAGAAGAACGCGAGCTCGAGCGCGCGCTGCTGCTCGGCGGGCAGCTCGGCCAAGGCTGACCTGACGGCGACCGCCCTGTCGCCCAATTCGGCCCGCTCGCCGCCCCCGATGTCGGCCGTGTCCGAGCCGTAGCCGAAGTCGTCGGGTATGGAGTTGCCGAGGAGGCGCGCCCGGTTGGAACGGGTGCGAAGGCGGTCGATGGAGCGGTTGCGGGTCAGGGTGACCGCCCACGAGAACGCGGCGCCGCGCCCGCTGTCGAATGAGGCTGCGTTTTCCCAGAGGGTCAGGAAGACGTCGTGCACCACGTCCTGCGCCTCTGCTGCGTCGTTCAGGATGTGCCGCGCCGTGGCATACAGGGGACGCGAGAGGTTGTCGTAGAGCTCGGCAAGCGCGTCGCGGTCGCCGCCTGCCATTCGGCGTATGAGCGCCGCATTGGCGCTCGCCCGCTTCGCGGGCAGGTCGGTCTCCTCATCGGACGTCATCAGCACGAACAGTCCCGACGCCATCCCGCGAGTTCCGCCATTTCGGCAAGCGTTCGAAAACGGCAAGATGGGCAAAGCGAATGACATAATTCCGTATTATCCATACGAGCGTGCCCCCTGAGGGGATGCAGGCGATTGGCATTTGGCGAGTTTAAATCCAAGGATTCCAGCGGCGATGGCCACCGACCGGCATCGGAGACGCTAGAGCTGCACGGGCAGGCCTATCTCGATGATCTGGGACGGCGTGATGTTGTAGTAGTCCTTGGCGGGCCGCGCGTTTCTGATGAGAAAGCTGTAGAAGCTCTTCTCCCATTCCCACATCCCGGTGTTTCCGCCCGTCATGACCATCTCGCGGCTGAAGAAGTAGGTGGCGGACTGCGGGTTGATCTTGAGGCCCGCCTCCTTCACGTGGCTGATGAGTTCGCTCACGTCGGGGGACTCCATGTACCCGTAGTGGCCGGTTGCGCGCCAGACCCCCTCGCCAATCTCCCGAAGGTTCAGCCTGGCCGTCTTGGGAACGCTCGGCCTGTCCTCGGTCACGATGCTCAGGAGGACGACCGTCTTGTGGAGGCAGCGGTTTGCCTTCACGTGGTGCAGGAGGGAGAGGGGAGTTCCGCGCGGGGATCCCACCATGAACACCGCGGCGCCGGGCACCCGGACGACGTACTGGCTCCGGGCGATCGTGGTCAGTTCCTCCTCGGTCACGTTTCCGCCGTAGACACGCTCGAACACGACGTTTCGGCCGGTCTTCCAGGTGTGCATGACCGCGAGGACCGACGCGGCGATCACGAGCGGATACCAGCCGCCGTCGGCGAGCTTGCGGGCGTTCGCGCCGAAGAACCCAAGGTCGATTACGAGGAAGAATCCGCAGATAGACCCCGCCTTCCAGACCGGCCACTTCCAGTTCTGCCGGGCCACGACGAAATAGGCGCCGCTCGTTATCGCCATGGTGCCTGTCACCGCGATGCCGTAGGCCGAGGCGAGTCGCGCGGTCGAGCCGAACAGGATGACCGTGAAGATGCAGCCGACCGCGAGGAGAATGTTGACGAAGGGCACGTAGATCTGCCCCGCGTGGCCCGCGCTCGTGTGGTTGATCTTCAGGCGCGGGAAATACCCCAGCTGGATCGCCTGCCGGGAGAGGGAGTATGCGCCCGTTATGAGCGCCTGGCTGGCGATGATCGCCGCGACAATGGATAGCCCGGTGAGCGCGGCGCGCGAGAATCCCTCGGGGGCCATGACGAAGAACGGGTTCTCCGTGGACTTGGGGTTGAGGTCGAGGTACGCCACCTGCCCGAAGTAGTTCAGCACGAGGCCGGGGAACGCCACGCCGTACCAGGCGAGCGTTATCGCACGGCGGCCGAAGTGGCCCATGTCGGCGTAGAGCGCCTCGGCGCCGGTGACGGTCAGGAACACCG
>PMSP01000012.1 GCA_003168315.1 Opitutaceae bacterium | reverse complement strand
CCTTGGTCGTGAAGAAGGGCTCAAAGATGCGCTCGCGAATCTCGGGCGCGATGCCACATCCCGTATCCGACACGTTAATCAGGACATAGGAGCCGGCGTTCACGCCGTGGCTGGTCGCGGCGAACTGGGAATCGATGCTGACGTTGCTCGCCGTCACGGTGAGATCGCCGCCTGGGAGCATCGAGTCCCTTGCATTGACCACGAGGTTGAGAAGAACCTGGTGGAGCTGGCTCGGGTCTCCGGTGACGGGCCAAAGGTTTTCGGCAACGTTGACCGAGATGCGGATGTTCCGGGGAAAGGTCTGCGTCATGACGCCCTCAAGGTCGCCGATCATGTGCTTGAGGCAGATGACAACGCGCTGGTGATCGACGCCCCGCGAAAACGAAAGGACCTGGCGGACCAGGTCGGCTCCCCGCTGGCNNGTGGGCGATGCCGCCGGCAAGCGTCCCGATGCTCTCCATCCTCTGGACGCGCAGGTACTGCGCCTCCATCCGTTTCTGCTCCGTGAGGTCGCGCATGCCTCCCACCATCCGGAACGCCGTTCCCGTCGCGTCGCGAAGGATGAAGCCGCGGTCGTGGACCAGGGCAAAGGTCCCGTCCTTCCGCTGGAAGCGGTATTCCTCGCGCCAGCCGTCGCCAAGCCCATTGATCGCCTGGTTGATGCTGTCGACGACCCGCGCGCGGTCATCGGGATGGATCCTTGCGTTCCAGGCGTCGATGCTCGGCTCAATCTCGCCGACCCTGAAGCCGAATGTCGTCAGGAAGCCGTCATTCCACCAAAGGGTTCCGTCCGCGAGGTTCCAGTCCCAGACGACGTCGCTTATGGCCCTGGCGACAAACTTGAACCGCTCCTCGCTCTCCCGGAGCGCGGCGACGACAAGCTTGCGCGCGGATATGTCGCGCGCGATCACCTGGATCTCCGTGCCGCCCTGGAAATCGAAGGCCATTGTGCTCGCCTCCACGTCCACGAACGTCCCGTCGAGCCGCTCGAAGACCAGCTCAAACGCGGGCAAAGACTGCTCCGTGATGTGCCTGAACCGGCGCTGAAACACCAGCTCCCGGTAGTCGGGATGCGCGATGTCGATGGCAGGCTTGCCGATCAGCTGCGAGGGATTGTCGGCCCTCATCATCCTGCAGAACGCATCGTTCACGAGCGTGATCACCCCATCGACTTGAACGAACTGCGCGTCGGGCGAAAGCGTCACCATCTTGCGATAGCGTTCCTCGCTCTCGCGAAGGTTGGCCTCGGCATTCCGTCGCTCCGTCACGTCCTGGATCGTGCCGGACTCCAAAGCCGGCATGCCCTGGTCGTCGAAGGTTATCTCGGCGACATGTCTGATGTAGCGCACCTTTCCGTCGGCGCGAATGATCCGGTGCTCGAAATCCACGCGCCGAACGCCGGTCGCCGCGGTATGTTTCTCCCTCTTAACGAATGCGAGGTCATCAGGATGCACGTACTTGTAGAAGGTTTTCGCATTGGGCGGGTTGTCCTTCCTGCAGATCCCAAGAATACTGTATATCCCGTCCGACCAGCGCAGATGGTGTTCCCTTGAAAAGTCATATTCCCAGTCTCCCAAGGCGGCGATCCGCTGGGCGTTCTTGAGCCTGGCGACGTTGACCACGGTGCCGAGCTTGTGGAGCAGGCGAACCTCGATCATGTTGCGGACGCGGACCAGCACCTCGGCGAGATCGATCGGCTTGCTGATGAAATCCTTGGCGCCGGCATTGAGCGCGCGCAGCTTCTGGCCGGGATCCGCGGTTAAGACGAGGACCGGGAGGTAGCTGCCCTCCTCGACCGTCTTCAACTGCTCCATCACCTCAAAGCCGTCCATCAACGGCATTTGAAGGTCCAGCAGGATGAGGTCGTAGCGGTTCTTGCGGTGCAGCGCGCACACCTCGAGCGGGTTCCTCGTCGAGTGGACCCGGACATAATCGGCTTCTCTGAGGGTCTGCTGCAAGAGGAGGACGTTCGCCTCCTTGTCGTCCGCGATCAGAATGCTGGCGTTGAAGATCTCCGAAGCACTTATTACAGAATGCATTCTATGGTTGGAAATTGACAGGCGCCTTTTCGGCGAATTCCAAGGCATCGTTCAGCGTGTCCATGAAGGCCTTCACCTTTATGGGCTTCGTCAGGTACCTGAAGAAGCCCGCCTTCAGCCCCTTCGCTATGTCGGCCGGCATGGCATTGGCGCTCAGCGCGATGACCGGTATGTGCGAGGTAACCGGGTCATCCTGAAGAATCTTGAGGGCATCGAGCCCGCTAATGCCGGAGAGGTTGATGTCCATGAGGATCACCTTGGGCATCGCTGAGTGGGCGAGCTCGATCCCGAGCGTCCCGTTGACGGCTGTCAGGAGGCGCAAGTCGGGGCAACGCGCCACGAGTTGCTCCACGAGGGCCATGTTCGCGGCATTGTCCTCCACATAAAGGAGCGTTCGCAGCGGCTCGCCGGGCCACAACTTCGGACGCTGCGGCACGTCGACCTCGATTTGCCCGGCGTGGGCCTTCAGCTGGGGATCCGAAGCTGAGCCGAGCTCGCACCAGAAGACGCTGCCGACGCCCCTCGTGCTTTCGACGCCGATCGATCCATCCATAAGCTCGGCCAGCCTCTTCGTGACAACAAGCCCTATGCCCGTCCCCGCTATGTCGCCCGTCTCCTGGCCGAGCCGGTTGAAGGGCTGGAAGAGCTGAGTGACCTTCTCGGGAGACAGGCCAAGGCCGGTGTCCCTTACGGTGATTCGGATGCGATCGGGGGAGCTCATCGCGCATTCCACGACGACAGTGCCTTTCTCCTTGTTGTACTTGATGGCGTTGGAAAGCAGGTTGATGACGATCTGCTTGAGCCTCGTTATGTCGGCCCTGACGAAGACCGGGCTGTCGAAACGGGGAAAGGTCATGCGTATGCCCCGCTTCTCTGCCTCGGGACCCATCATGGTTTCGCACTCGGACATCACATCCGACAAGGAGACCGACTCCCTCGAGAGCGACAGCTGGCCGGATTCGATGATCGCAAGGTCCAGGATCTCGTTGATCAGCTTCAGGAGGTGCCAGCCCGCCTTGAGGATCTGGG
>PMSP01000312.1 GCA_003168315.1 Opitutaceae bacterium | reverse complement strand
GTAGTAGTGGGACCCCTGGGCGATGTTGCCCCCCTCGAACTTCGTCACGAGGCCCGGCAGGACGGGAATGATGATGCTGAAGCCGAGCACCATCAGGACGAGAGTCACGAAGATGAAGCCCAGGGCGGGCTTGCGGGGCGTTGTCGGGTCCATCCCTCCCATACTTCAGGGGGGCCGGCCCTTTGGGAAGCCTAAGCCGGGCTCAATCCTCGAGTTTCTTCTGCAGAAGGTCCATCTCGAGCCCGAGCTGCGTGCCCGACTCGACCTCGAGGATCTCCGAGGCGCGCTCGGCCGCGGCGCGCGCCTCGCGCTTCATCTTCAGCTGGGCGAGGTGCTCGGCGAACCCGACGACGATCTGGTGGAAGAAAATGGTCCCGGCCCCGTGTCCGAACTGCGCCAGCAGGGCGTTGTAGGTCCCGATCTGGTCGGCCACCGACTGCGTCGCGATGCTGCGCGCGAGGATCTGGCCGGCCTGGCGGGTCGCAAGGTCGTCGCGGTTGCCCGCCTGCAGCCTCTCGGCCAGGCCCCGCTCCTCGAAGTCGGCGAGGCTCGACTCGCCCCGCGCGCGCAGGCTCGAGCAGACGCGGTTCACGTAGGCGATCTCCAGGTCGGGATACCGCGGCGTGAAGGCGAGGGCCGCCTCCCTGAAGACCGCCTCCTGGCTCGCCGCGGGCATGTGGAGCCCGGCGTTCGCCGCGATCAGCGTCTCCCAGGCGTCGACGTTGCGCCGCTCGTAGTTGACTCCCGCCCGGGCCGCGCGCGCCCCCTCGCCGGGCTTGCCCTCCTGGAGAAACTCCCGCGCGAACTCGACCTGGACGCTCGACTCGAGGAAGGACGGCAGCGCCCGGAAGCGCTCCTTCAGGAACTCGAGGTCGTGGTCCGAGATCGCGAGCCAGGTCTGCGGGTCGAAGGCCAGCCCCGTCACGAGGCGCGCCTCGGCGTAGCGGCCGGCGTCCAGGCGCCAGTTCCCCCCGGAGTCCAGGAACCCGAACCAGGCGTGCTGGGCGCTCTGGCCGAACCCGGAGAAGAGCAGCGTCGGCACGCCGCGCGCCTTGCCCACCTCGGTCGCGAAATAGGCCTGGTCGACGCATATCCCCCCCTCCTTCAGGATCGCCTGGAGCGTGTAGGGCTGGCCGGTCCAGGTCATGAGCGCCTCGTCCGCCGCGCGGTCGTTGCGGTAGGGAACCATCTTGTAGGCCTCCTCCAGGTCGTCCAGCGAGACGCCGACGTTCTGGAGGGACCAGTTGAGCTCCGAGGGGGGCGCCGCGATGTCGACCACGTACTTGAGCTCGTCGGCGCGCAGCCGGGTCAGCCGATGGTAGCTGCGCCCGGCCATGTCCTCCGTCACGAGCCACTCGTAGGTCTGCGCCGGGTTCGCGAGCTTCCTCGGGAGCGCGGCCTCCGTGACCTGGTGGTGCGGCCACGAGGCCGGCGGCTGCACGTCGTAGACGACGGCGATCGCGAGGGCCAGGGACGAGTACCGGGCGAACTTCCCGGGGTCGCGACGGTACAGCCCGTCGAGGATCGCGAAGGTGTTGGGAAGGTGGTCCAGGCCCGTGATGATCGAGAAGAACTCCTGCGAGAATTCCCGGTTCGAGAGGAGCCAGGTCTTCAGCTCGGGCGACAGCTTGGTGCCGATCGGGCGGCTCGTCGGCTGGTACTGCGCGCTGCCGGCGGGAAGGTCGAGCCTCGCGGTCGCCATCGACGCCCTCCAGTTGGCGTAAAACTGGTCCTCCGGGACCGAGAAGAGCTCGAGCCACTGGTAGACGTGGTACCAGGCGTCGGCCGCCGCGAACCTGTTCAGGGAGTACGCGCGGACCGCCGCCGCCCGCACCGAGTACGTGAGGGAGAACCATCCGGAGAGGCCGGCCAGCCGCTCGATCTCCACCAGGCGGGCGGGGGTCGGCGGGTCCCCCGCCTCGGCATCGGGGATCGCGTACTCCGGGCCCTGCCCCGGGGCCGACTGACCCGGCGCCTGCGGCGCGAGCGCCAGCAGTGCCGGCAGGATCAGGAGACGGAGCGGCCTCATTGGTGGCCCGGATTAAAGACCGGGGCGGCCCCGCGCTGCGACTGAAAACCCCGTCCCCCTTTTATTCGGGGGGCGGGGTTTTGCTCGGCGGCGGGTGGCCGCCTTTTGTTCAGGGCGCCACGCCGGTAGCGGCAGGGGGCGTCTTTTGCTTGAAATTGAGGACCTCGCCGTCGCGGACGACCAGGACCGACTCGCCCTCCTTGATCTCTCCGCGCAGGATGGCCTCGGCCAGGGGATCCTCGAGGTAGTGCTCGACCGCCCGCCTGAGCGGCCGGGCGCCGTACTTCTCGTCGTAGCCCTTCTCGATCAGGAGCTCCTTCGCCTCGGGCGTGAACTCGAGCGAGATCTTGCGGTCGACCAGCCTCAGGGCGAACTTGCCTATCTCCAGGTCGACGATCGCGGTCAGGTCGTTCCTGTCGAGCGGCCTGAAGAAGACGATGTCGGAGATGCGGTTCAGGAACTCGGGCTTGAAGACGCGCTTGGCCTCCTCGAGCACCTTCTCGCGCATCTTCTCGGCGTCGTTGAAGCTCGAGGCGGCCGCGGCGAATCCCATCGAGGTCTGGCGCTGCAGGAGCTGCGCGCCGACGTTCGAGGTCATGATGATGATCGTGTTCCTGAAGTCCACGGTGCGCCCGAGGGAATCGGTCAGCCTGCCGTCCTCCAGGATCTGAAGGAGGATCTGGAGCACGTCCGGGTGGGCCTTCTCGACCTCGTCAAAGAGGATGACGGCGTAGGGCCTGCGGCGGATGGACTCGGTCAGCTGGCCGCCCTCCTCGTAGCCCACGTACCCCGGGGGGGAGCCGATGAGCCTCGAGACGGAGAACTTCTCCATGTACTCGCTCATGTCGATCTG
>PMSP01000211.1 GCA_003168315.1 Opitutaceae bacterium | reverse complement strand
GCCAGCACCAGATGTGGGCGGCCCAGTTCTACCGCTTCGACGAGCCGCGCCGCTACATCAGCTCGCTCGGCCTCGGCGCCATGGGCTTCGGCTATCCCGCGGCGCTCGGCGCCAAGGTCGCCTGCCCCGACAGGCAGGTGATCGACATCGACGGCGACGGCTCCTTCATGATGAACATCCAGGAGCTCGCGACCGCGCACATCGAGAAGATCGCCGCGAAGGCCATGATCCTGAACAACCAGCACCTCGGCATGGTCGTCCAGTGGGAGGACCGCTTCTACGGCAGCGTCCGGGGCAACACGATCCTCGGCGACGAGAGCAACGTGGGGAGCCCGGACAACCCGGACGCCCTCTACCCCGACTTCGTCAAGATCGCCGAGGGATTCGGCGTCAGGGGGCGGCGCGTCATCAGGAAGAGCGAGCTGCGGGACGCGATCCAGGAGATGCTCGACTGCGAAGGGCCCTTCGTCCTGGACGTCGTCGTCCCGTACACCGAGCACGTCCTGCCGATGATCCCGGCCGGCAAGACGGTCAAGGACATGCTCCTTAAGTAGGGACCAGATCAGCGGGAGGGCGGCTCGACCTGGCTCGAGGGCCTCTGGTACTCGTGGATGAGCGCGGTCACCTGCCGCGAGAACTCGGGCATGCTCGCCTGCAGCTGGGCCATCGCGAGAGCCATCCCGTCCTGCATGACGCCCGGCAGCCTCGCGAGCGCCTTCGCCCCCACGGGCGTCTTGAAGAACGCGATCATCTCCCTCATCTCCGCCTCCGTGAAGGAGTCCGTGTAGAGCTTCGCCATCTGCGGCTTTATCTCCGACCACCTGAAGTTCTGCGCGTAGAACTGCCGGGCCACGGCGTGGATCTTCGCGATCAGCTCGTCGGGGGCGCCCTGGGCCTTCATCCGGTCGAGGGAGGGCTGCAGGTTCGTCTCGAAGTTCTGCTGCAGGCTCGCGGCGCTCCCGGACATGTCGACCAGCTCGTCGGCGAGCCTCAGGCTCTCGTCGGCCCTGCAGAGCGGGGCGGCGAGGGCCGCTATTACCAGCATTCGTGGGATGTTCATTCGTAAGTGGGATCTTCGCGGCACCCGGGCAGCCGGCCGCCCCGGATGGGATGCGCCGTCACCTGTTGAAGGCGAGCTCCAGGAACTGGGGAAGGTAGGCGCGCCAGACGGGCCACTCGTGGCCGCCCTCGCTGACCACCCAGGTGTGCCTGACGCCCTTCTGGGCGAGCCACTCATGGAATGCCTGGTTGCGCTTGAGGAGGGAGTCGGCCTTGCCGACCCCGATCCAGAGTATCCTCGGCCGGGACGAGGGGTCCTTGACGAGGCCGGCAAACGTCTTGTCCAGGTCCTTCTCGGGGGCCCCGGCGCTGAAGGCGCCGACCCACGCGAAGAGCTCGGGGTGGCCGAGCCCGATCTTCAGGGACTGGCCGCCGCCCATGGAGAGCCCGACGATCGCCCGCTTGCCGAGCCCGGGGTCCGCGCGGTAGTCGCGCTCGACGAGTGGGATGATGGTCCCGACCATGTCCTTCTCCATCGCGGCGTCGTTCCTCTCGGAATAGCCCGCTTCGTCCCTCTCCCCGACCGGCACGGGATGCCCGTAGGGCATGACCAGGATCATGGGGCTGATGCGCCCCTGCGCGATCAGGTTGTCGGCGATCGCGTTGGCGTGCCCGGTGTCGATCCAGGCGTCCTCCCGGTCTCCGAAGCCGTGAAGCAGGTAGACGACCGGGTACAGGTCGAGGCCCCTCGGGTCGTAGCCCGGGGGCGTGTAGATCTCGATCCCCGCGACGCCGTCCCGCACGCGGGATTCGTAGAACTCGTGGTGGACGATCCCGTGCGGCACCCGCTGCATGGCGGCGAGGATCGGCGGCTTGCCGGGGATCTCGAAGAGGCTCTCCGACGAGATGTACTTCTTCACGTCCCGGTCATGCGGATCCGTGACGATCGCCCCGTCGATCGAGAAGACGTACGAGTAGACGTCGGGCGCGAGCGGGCCGACCGTGACGCTCCAGAGGCCCTTGTCGTCCCTCGCCATCGCCTGGTCGGGCATGTCGCGCAGGCCGTTCACGGTGACCGCGCGCGCGTTCGGGGCGAACAGCCGGAAGGTGACGCGGTCGCCGCTCACCTGCGGGGAGACGGGTTCCGGCGGCGCCTGGGCCCTGAGGGCCGCCGCCGGGAGGAGGAGGGCGAAGACGAAGGCGGCTGCGCGCGGCGCGGCGCGCCGGCGCGGTTCTCCGGGTGAGGTCATGGGGCCACTGTGGACCGGATTCCCGCGAAGCACAAACCCCAAGACCGGTTGACTCCCTGCCGGCGGCCTCGGCTATGCTCGCGCGCCCAGCCGATGACCCAGACCACCCAAGCCCAGAAGGGCCTGATCGCGATCGCATGGCCGATATTTATCGAGCAGACGCTCCGGATGCTGATCGGCACCGTGGACACGTTCATGGTGAGCCACGTCTCCGACGGCGCGGTCGCCGCCGTCGGCGTCTCGAACCAGGTCATCGTCTTCTTCCTGATCGCCTTCAACTTCATCGGCATCGGGACGAGCGTCGTCATCACGCATCACCTGGGCGCCCGCGACCGGGCCGGCGCCGACCGGATCGCGACGAACGCGATCGCCGTCAACACCTGGCTCGGCGCCGCCTTCAGCGCGGCCGTTTTCTTCCTCGCCCTTCCCATGCTGCGGCTCCTGCAGCTGCCCGGGGGCCTGATGGAGTACGCCCTGCCCTTCCTGAAGCTGATGGGCGGGACCCTCTTCATGGAGTCCATGAACATCTCGATAGCGGCGACCCTGCGGGCCCATCACCACACCCGCGACGCCATGCTGGTCACGCTCGGCCAGAACATCCTGAACGTCGCCGGCAACGCCATCACCCTCTTCGGGCTCTTCGGCTGCCCGCCGATGGGGGTCCTCGGCGTCGCCCTCTCCGGCATCTTCAGCCGCTCCGTCGCCTGCTTCGCCCTCTGGATCCTCCTCGACCACCACACGCACCTGCGGCTCAGGGCCGCCGACTTCGTCTCCATCCAGTGGGGCAAGGTGCGCCGCATCCTCCACATCGGCCTGCCGGCGGCGGGCGAGCAGATGTGCTACTGGTCCGCCTTCATCGTCGTCACGACCTTCATCGCGCGGATGGGGACCCAAAGCCTGGCGATCCAGTCCTACACGCTCCAGATCCAGCGCTTCGCCATGTTCTTCAGCTTCGCGATAGGCCTGGGGACGGAGATCCTGATCGGCCACCTGGTCGGCGCCGGGCGGTTCGAGGAGGCCTACCGCAGGCTCCTGCGGAGCGTCCGCACCGGCCTCATCCTCGTGACGCTCGTCATCATCCTGGTCGCGCTCCTGGCCCCCCGCCTCCTCGCCATCTTCACCAAGGACGCGGCCATAATAGCGACCGGCACGATCCTCCTCAGGCTCTCGATCATCCTCGAGCCCGGCCGCGTCTTCAACGTGATCGTCATCAGCTCGCTGAGGGCGACCGGCGACGTCGGCTTCCCGATCCAGATGGCCGTCCTGTCCATGTGGCTCGTCTGGGTGCCGCTCGCGTGGTTCCTCGGCCTGAAGCTCGGCATGGGCCTGGTCGGCGTCTGGATCGCCATGATGACGGACGAGTGGACGCGGGGGCTCCTCATGTACTGGCGCTGGAAGAAGCGCCGCTGGATGAAGTACGCGGCGCGCAGCCGCGAGAGGGTCGCCGCCGGCCTCGCCGCTGGATCGGACGCCGCGGCATCCCTCTGAGCGCGGGAGGCGGCGGCCCAAACCCCGCACTTGGCGCCGGCCGAGGATTGTGCTGACCATTGGGGAAAACGGCTGTACCCCAAGAACCCCGAATGGACCTCATCCTGAGAAATGCCAGCCTTCCCGACGGGCGCACCGGCGTCGACATCGCGGTCAGGGCCGGCCGCATCGCCGAGGTCGCCCCGCGGATCGCGGCAGGGGGCGCCGAGGAGATCGACGCCGCGGGCCGGCTCGTGACGCCCCCCTTCGTCGACTCCCACTTCCACCTGGACGCGACCCTCTCCCTCGGGCTTCCCCGGCTCAACAGGTCGGGCACCCTCCTCGAGGGGATCGCCCTCTGGTCGGAGCTCAAGCCCCTCCTGACGCCCGAGGCCGTCGCCGAGCGCGCCCTTGCCTACTGCGACTGGGCGGTGGCGAGGGGCATCCTCGCCATCCGCGCGCACGTGGACGTCTGCGACGACCGCCTGGTCGGCGTCGAGGCGCTCCTCGGGGTGAGGCGCTCCGTCGCGCCCTACCTCGACCTGCAGCTGGTCGCGTTCCCCCAGGACGGCCTCTACCGGAGCCCGAACGCCCGCGAGAACCTCCTGCGCGCCCTGGCGCTTGGCGTCGAGGTGGTGGGGGGCATCCCCCACTTCGAGAGGACCCGGGAGGAGGGCGCCCGCTCGGTGCGCGAGCTCTGCGGGATCGCCGCGGAAAGGGGCCTTAGGATCGACATGCACTGCGACGAGAACGATGACCCCCTCTCCCGCCATATCGAGACCCTCGCCCTCGAGACCCGGCGCCTCGGCCTCGGCGGAAGGGTCACCGGCTCGCACCTGACCTCGATGCACTCGATGGACAACGCGTATGCGGCAAAGCTGATCCCTCTGATCCGCGACTGCGGCGTGTCCGTGATCGCCAATCCCCTCATCAACATAACGATCCAGGGAAGGAACGACACCTACCCCAGGCGCCGGGGAATGACGCGCGTCCCGGAGCTCCTCGAGGCGGGCGTCCCGGTCGCCTTCGGGCAGGACTGCACGCTTGATCCCTGGTACAGCCTCGGGTCGGGCGACATGCTGGAGGTGGCGCACATGGGTATCCATGTCGCCCAGATGACGAGCCCGGAGGCCGTCCACCAGGCGTTCGTCGCCGTCACGGAGACCCCGGCGAGGATCATGGGCCTCGAGGGCTACGGCCTCTCGCCGGGATGCAACGCGGACCTGGTGCTCCTCGACGCGACGACGCCGGCGGAGGCAATCCGGCTGCGCGCCCCGCGGCTGGCCGTCGTCCGCCGCGGAAAGGTGGTCAGCCGCGCCGCCCCGTCCCGCTGCGAGCTCAGCCTTCCGGGCCGCCCGGCGTCCGTCGACTTCAGGCTCCCCGCCCGCAGCGCCCCCCCGCGCTCCTAGAAGTGCCGCGGGTTGCGCCAGGACGCCGGGACGAGGTATTCCGGGCCCATGATGTACATTCGGTAGTAGAGCCAGTAGACGCCGATCCCGAGGAGGAGAAGAAAGACGATCTCTCCCATCTGGCCCAGGCTCCGGCTCCCGCGGCGCAGGCTCCCGACGAGGGTCTCGATCGCCGGCGCCAGGACGAAGCCGACCAGCGAGCTCCCGAAGAGGACCATCGCGATGACCGCGGCCGTCTGGACCAGAGGGTCCTCGATCATCTTCGCCTTGTAGCCCACCAGGCCGACGCAGAGGTTCAGGAGGAGGAGGCAGCAGGGCAGGACGAAATAGTTACGGACG
>PMSP01000238.1 GCA_003168315.1 Opitutaceae bacterium | reverse complement strand
CCGGCGGCGCCCGCATGCAGGAGGGAATCTATTCGCTCATGCAGATGGCCAAGACGAGCGCGGCCCTGGGCAGGCTGGCGCTTGCCGGCATTCCCTACGTCGCCGTCCTCACAAACCCGACGACGGGCGGGGTTACTGCCAGCTTCATGACCCTCGGCGACGTGATCCTGGCCGAGCCGGGGGCGCTCATAGGTTTCGCGGGCGCGCGCGTCATCAAGGACACGACAAAGCAGACGCTTCCCGCCGGCTTCCAGACCGCCGAATTTCTCCTCAAGCACGGCCTGGTCGACCAGATCGTGAGCCGCACGGAGATGCGCGACCGCCTCAGGGACATCCTCGCGGCCCTTTACCTGAAGAAGGAAGCGGTCGCCGCGGGCGCCTGAGCCGTCCCCCTGTCAATGGCGACCGAATCGCTGCTGGCCGGATATCCGGCTGTTCAGGACTATCTCTTCGGCCTTAAGGCGGACGGCGTTAAGTTCGGCGTGGACAGGATGCGGATCCTCTCGGAAATGCTCGGCCATCCCGAGAGGTCGGTGCCCTGCGTTCACGTGGCCGGCACGAACGGCAAGGGCTCGGTCTCGGCCATGCTCGAATCCATCTTGCGCGCCTCGGGGATGCGGACGGGACTCTACACGTCGCCGCACCTTGTCCGGCTGGGTGAGCGGGTGCAGGTGAACCGTCAAATCCTCTCGGAGACGGAGATCGTCGACTATGTCCGCGAGCTGCAGCCGCTGGCCGACAGGATCGGGGCCGAGGGAGGCCCGGGCGACCGGCCCACGTTCTTCGAGTTCATGACGGCCATGGCGTTCCTCCAGTTCGCGCGCAGGTGCTGCGACTGCAGCGTGATCGAGGTCGGGCTCGGGGGGCGCCTCGACGCGACGAACATCGTCGAGCCCGAGGTGACCGTGGTCACGTCGATCGGCATGGACCACTGCGACATGCTGGGGTACACGCTTGCGGAGATTGCCGGCGAGAAGGCCGGGATCATCAAGCCCGGCCGCCCGGTCGTGATCGGGCGCATGCCGCCCGAGGCCGAGTCCACAGTCCGGGCGGTCGCGGCGTCCCAGGGCGCGCGCCTCGTTTCCGTCAGGGAGGAATTCGGGGACGACGTCGCCCGTTACCCGAGATCGAACCTCGAGGGCGACTACCAGAGGTGGAACGCGGCCACCGCGTCGCTTGTGGCGCAGCTTCTCCCCGAGAGGTTCAGGGTGTCGGCCGGTTCGATCGGGGCGGGACTGCGCGCCGTCGACTGGCCCGGTCGCTGGCAGCGCATACGGCTGGGCGGGCGGCTGGCGATCCTCGACTCCTCCCACAATCCCGAGGGCGCCGGCGTGCTCGACGCCAACCTTACCCGGCTGCGGACGGAGACCGGTCGCGCTCCCGTCGTGATCGTCGGGGCGCTCGGCGAGAGGAGGGCCGGGCCGCTGCTCGAGGTCCTTTGCCGCCATTCCCGGGAGCTCCACCTTGTCGTCCCCAACCAGTCGCGGGCGTCGACGCATGCCTAGCTGGAGGCGCTGGTCCCGGGCATCTTCGGCGGCAAGGTGATCCGCTCAACGGTGGAGGAGCTCTTCCCCGCGCCGCTAACCTGCAGCGCCGGCGGCCCGGATGACGTCATCGTGCTGACCGGGTCGATCTACCTCCTGGGCGAGGTTCTTTGCCGCCTCGAGCCGCACCTCGGTCCGGGCGAGGGCAGGCTCCAGGACTTTTGAGGGGCCGGGGGCCCCGGGACCTCAGAGAAGGATGAGCTCCGCGGTGGGCGGCACGTCCTTTATGATCTGGGACGGGCCCGGGCCGACGCCAAGGTAGCGCAGGTTTGGGAGGGCCGCAGGGCGCCCCTCGCCGGCATAGGCCACATCGAGGAGGCCCCGAACCATTCCGGCAACATAGCGGCGGGCGTTCACCGGCAGATCCGCGAAGTGGCGGACGTCCGAGATGTCCTCGGCCCATCCCGGAAACCGCTCATAGACCGGCCGAAGGGACTTGCGCACGGCCTCGTTTCGGGGGACGTGGGCGCATCGCTTCCCCTCGCTCGTCTCGTACGCGGTGCAGATGAGGAGGTCGCCCTTCCAGTCGCCGGACCACGTGAGCGCGTCGAGCTTGTTGATCATGAGATCCTGGAAACCGCCGTAGCGCAGGGCGTCGCCCTTCTCGACGGCGTCGTACCAGCCGACCATCCGCTGCCGGCCGGTGCTCGTGCCAAACTCGAGCTTCTTCAGCTTCGTGCCCAGGGGATCCGATTCCGCCATCTCGGTCAGGAAGGTGTGCGTTCCCACCTTGGTGTCGTAGGCCTTCGCGACTCCGAAGGTGTGGATCGGCTGGACGGGAATGTTGGCGCTCTCGAAGAATTCCGGCGTGTAGGTGTGGGAGGAGGTCGCCGAGAACCCGTGACGCTTGTCGAGCCAGTAGGCCTGCCCGAACTCGCCGACCACGGTGAAGCCGCCCCGGACCTCCCTCAGGCCCAGCTCCCTGACCTCGCCGATGTTCCTNNGGATCCGGCCTTCCAGTAGACGGCTGCCAGGCGCTCTATGTCGATTTCGAAGGGCCGCTTCCCCCGAAACTGGGAGAAATCGAACTCGTCCTTGCCAAAGACGCCGCCCGCGATCGTCTCCGCGTTCGCCCGCTGCTCGGCCTCCGTCAGCCGGTCGAAGAACCCGTCCCATGACGCCCCGCTCACGCGGTAGACATGCTGGATGGTCCGGCAGGCGCGGTCCACCCGCTGCGCCAGCTTCCGGGCGAAGAAGTTCGGGCCCGCCAGGAAATCCGAGAAGTACATCTGCCAGTGCCCCGTCTCCTCGCTGTAGGCCGCCGAGATCCCGCGGCCGGTCGACCCGCGGGACTCCTCGTTGAGGACATTGACCCGGTAGTCCTCCTCGGCGAGGTCCAGCAGGCGATGCGTCAGGTCGGAGATCATTGTCCTCTCGTCGATCAGGAGCCGGTCGAGGACCGAGTACCCCTTGGCCTCAAGCGGTCCCGCCTCCCAGAGGAACTTCCTCGGGTCCGCCACCACGCCGCTTCCGATCGCCAGGTGCGGGATCTCCCGCTCGACGACGCCGGACGGCAGCAGGTTCAGCTTGACCCCGGCGGCGGTATGGCCCGCATTGGCGCCCCCGTTAACCTTCATCACGACCGTCACCCGGGCGGGGGTTGAGCGCAGCTCCTCGACGATCTCGGGTATCAGGCGGCCCTTTCCCTCGTCACCGAGGGAAATGCCGACATCGGCTATGAGCCGGCTGGAAAAGGGTGGGAGTGCCATGTGTCTTTCGGCAACTGAAGTTCCGGACCCCTGTTGCAGGGGATTGAAATGGGGAGTCGCAGGCCGAGGGCAAGCCTCAACTGCCCCGGGAGCGCCGCGGTCATCCGTTGGCGCGCGTCGATACCTCGACCACGTCGTGCGGCGCAGCTTCCTTCTGGCCGGCGGGGCTCACGCGGGCGAAGCGGGCCTTGTCGCGCAGCGAGCGAAGCGTCTTTGCGCCCAGGTAGCCCATGCCGCTCTGCACGCCGCTGATGAGGCTGGTCAGAACCTCGTCGACCGACCCGCTGACCTCCTTGAGGGCCTCGATCCCCTCGGCGGCCACCTTTCGCGCGTCGTCCCTGTCTCGCCCGTACCTGGCGGCGCTGCCTGCCTTCATGGCCGCGAGCGAACCCATCCCGCGGTACTGCTTGTAGACCTTGCCGCCGATTTCCATGATCTCGCCGGGAGCCTCCCGGCATCCCGCAAGAAGGCCGCCGCAGATCACCGCATCCGAGAGCGTGAGGGCCTTGACGATGTCCCCCGACTTCGTGATGCCACCGTCCGCCAGGACCCGCACGCCCCGTTTCCGCGCCGATGCCGAGGCAACGTAGAGCGCCGTCAGCTGTGGGATGCCAACCCCCGCGACAATTCGGGTGGTGCAGATTGAACCAGGTCCCTGGCCCACCTTCACCGCATCCGCCCCGCAGTCGGCGAGGAACTCGACGCCGGCGCCGCTCGTCACGTTTCCCGCAATCAGGGTGAGGGCCGGGAAGGCCTGGCGCACGAGCTTGACGACGTCGCCCACGCCGGAGGTGTGCCCATGCGCGGTCGAGACGGCCACGGCGTCGACATGCTCGTCGACCAGGCTCTGGACGTGGGAGAGGATGGCCTCCCGGTCGAGGGCGCCCCCGGGCAGGCGCTTGGGCGAGAGGGCCGCCCCCACCACGAGCCGGAACTGCGAATCGCGCGCGGGCTTCCTTCGCGACTTGATCTCGCCGGTGATCCTTTCCACGTCAGACGCCGTCACCAGGCCGTGAAGCCGGTCCTTCCTGTCGACGACGAGCATCTTGTTGATGCCGACGTTTGCGGTGAAAAACTTGTCCGCGGCGCTGATCGGATCCTTTGAGACGTCGGACTCGACCTCGGTCTTGAGCTGCGAGCGTGGAGTCATGACATCCGCCACCCTCTTCGAGCGGTAGCGCTCCTTCACCACGTTGCCGGAGAGGAGCCCGCACAGGCGCCCGTCGGAGTCGACGACCGGGAAGGTCGAGAAGCTGTAGCGCTTCTCCTCGATGGTCGCCAGAAGGTCGCCGATGGTGATCGTGGGCGCGACCGTGATCGGGTCCTGGATGAGGCCGTGGATGTGGCGCTTGACCCGGGCGACCTCCTTCACCTGGTCCTTCGGGGGCATGTTGTAGTGGATAAGGCCCATGCCTCCGTTCAGCGCCATTGCGATGGCCATCCTCGTCTCGGTCACCGTGTCCATGTCCGACGAGATGATGGGGATCTGGAGGCTCAGGGAATCCGAGATCGACGTGGAGGTGTCGGCGTCCTTGGGGAGGATCTCCGAGTACAGCGTCGCCAGCGTGACGTCGTCAAACGTGAGGGCCGTCGGGATGGTTGCGCGGAAAAACTCGTCCGCGGGCAGATAGAATTGGGTGTCGACCGTCGACCGCGCGTGCTTGGCAACCTTGCTCATGAGTTGCCGTGAACCAAGTAGTGGCGTTCAGTGAAAGGGCAAACAAAATGGACTTTCGCTTCGATTTCCGCAGGTATTCGCTTCCCTTCCGGCACGCGGTGCGCACGTCGCGGGGATCTTGGCCCGTCAGGGAGGGGATTCTGCTGCGGGTCGGGCGCCCTGACGGGTCCGCTTTCTTCGGGGAGGCCGCGCCGGTCCCGTCCTTTGCCCGCGAGACGGTGGACGAGGACGAGGCGGCCTGCAGCGCGCTCGGGGAACGGATAGGCGACCAGGCCCTGTCGCAGGTGCCTCGGAACCTGTGCGCCCTTCGGAACGGCCTCGCGGACGCCATGGGCGGCTTGGATGATGTCCCGAGGCACGACAGCCTGCCGGTGGCCGCGCTGCTGCCCTCGGGCCGTGCCGCCTTCGCCGACGCGCCGCCGAAGGCGGAGGCCGGATTCAGGGTGTTCAAGTGGAAGGTCGGGGTGGGGAGCGCCGATGATGAGATGGCCATGCTCGACGACCTTGTCGGCGCGCTGCCCGCCAGCGCCAAGATTCGACTGGACGCCAACGGTGCCTGGGACCGGCGGACGGCTGGAAGATGGCTCGCCCATGCCTCCGAGCGCCCCGTTGAGTTTGTCGAGCAGCCCGTGGCGCCAGACTCAAAGGGAGCGCAGGACTGCCTCGCCGGGCTCTCGGCTGACTACCCGGTTCCCATTGCCCTGGATGAGTCGCTCGCAAACGCGTCGGACGTGAGGCGCTGGCTCGACTCGGGCTGGCATGGCTATTTCGTGATTAAGCCTTCGCTCCTTGGCGAGGCGAGGGGAGCCCTGGCCATGCTGGCGGAGGCCCAGGCGCGGGTCGTGTTTTCATCGGCGCTTGAGACGGCGGTGGGCGCGCGCTCCGCCCTTAGGATGGCATTTGCATGGAGGGGAAGGATGTCGGCCTTGGGGTTCGGCGTATGGCCACTATTTTCAGACCCGCGCTTTGACGGTCCCCCCGCTGCCCCCTNNGCCCGCTTTCGGGGCCGGGGCTCCCGGCGTCGCCCGGGTGATCGAGGAGCAGGATCCCGCCCAGTTCATGGCGTCGTTCGCGAGCGCGGTGGCCGGCGGCGGAAACATATTCCTGGCGAACCCGTCGTGGCGCGAGCAGGAGAGGACCGGCCTCCAGCGTCTCTTCGGGAACTCGGCATACGGCGATGAGGGGTGGCTGATGATACCGAGCGGCGGCGCGCGAGGGGGACTTAAGTTTGCGCGCCATGACGGTTGGACCATCGCCGCGTCGGTGGCNNGTGAGCGGGTTCATGGCCTGGATGCGCAGCGCCCTGACCGGCGGCGCCTTCGTCCCCTGGTCGTGGAAGAGCCTCGAGTCGGGGCACTTTCCCCGAGAACTGCCGCAGGACTGCTGCATTTCCCTCGTGCCGACCCAGCTGCAGCGCCTCCTCGGCTCCGACGCCG
>PMSP01000041.1 GCA_003168315.1 Opitutaceae bacterium | reverse complement strand
TTGGTGCCGCCGAAGCCGAAGCTGTTGGACATCACCGTGTCCACCGGGCGATCGAGGCGCTGGCGGACGATGGGCAGGTCGGCGAAGGCGGGATCCAGGGTGTCGATGTTGGCGCTCTCGGCGACGAAGCCGCCGCCCATCATCAAGAGGCAGTAGATCGCCTCCTGCGCCCCGGCCGCGCCGAGGCTGTGGCCGGTGAGGGACTTGGTGGCGGTCACTGGCGGCCTCAGGCTGCGCGACGTGAAGAGCCTCCCCAGGGCTATCGCCTCGGCCAGGTCGCCGACGGGGGTCGACGTCGCGTGGGCGCTCACGTGGTCTATGTCGTCGGGCCCGATCCGGGCGTCGGCAAGCGCCCTTTCCATGGCGAGGAGGAGCCCCGCCCCCTCCGGGTGTGACGCCGCCACGCTGTAGCCGTCGGCGGCCTGGCCCCACCCCGCGGCCACGGCCAGCGCCGGGGCCCCCCTCGCGCTCGCCGCCCCCGGATCCTCGAGAACGAGAGCGACGGCGCCGCCGGCGCCCACGAACCCATCCCTCTCCGCGTCGAACGGGCGAGAGGCCTTCCTCGGGTCCCGCTGCTTGGAGAGCGCCCGCATGTGCGCGAAGGGAAGAAGCGAGTCGGCGTTCAGCTCCTCTGCGCCGACGACGATGGCGCGCCGGATGCGCCCGAGCCTGAGGTCGTCGATCGCATACCCGAGGGCGTGGCTCGACGAGGCGCAGGCCGACACGAACCCGCAGACGGTTCCGGTGATCCTGTAGTGGGCGCCGAGGTTGAAGTTGAGCGTCCCGGCAATCGAGCTGACGACGCCCATCGGGTTTCCACGCGTGCCGCGGACGGCGCGCATCTGCGCCAGGTTGTGGTGGAGCAGCATGGCCGAGCCGGCCGAGGCGCAGTAGAGGCCGGTGGCGGGATCCTCCGCGATGTCGGAACGGCGCAGCCCCGCGGCCGCCAGCGCCTGCTCCACGGCGCAGACGGCGTAGACGCCGTGCGGGGCCATGCCCCGGAGAAGCTCCTTCGGCATCTCATAACCCGACGGCCATGACCAGTCGCGCCAGTTCGGCGAATCCACCTCGAAGCCCTTGATGGTCCCGGCGACCTTGACCGGCAGGTCGGGGTTCCCGAGGAACTCGACCGGCGATATGCCGTGGCGGCCCTCGCGCAGGTTCCTCTCGACCGTGGCGCGGTCGTTGCCGATCGGCGTCACGAAGCCGATGCCCGTCACGACCGGGCTCACGTGTTCCGTGCTTTTCCCGCCAGGTTGCGGAGGACGCAGGCCCTGAGGTCGCTGATCGTGCGGACGCCAACGATGTCCTCGTTCGTAATGGTGAGGTCGAAGAGGTCCTCGAGGAAGAAGACGAGCTCCGCGACGGCCACCGAGTCGTAAGCCAGGTCCTCGACGAGTCGGGTCTGGTCCTCGACGACCATCGGCGCGCCGGAGCCCGACGGGCGGTAGTCGACGGCCGCCGCGATCACCACCGCCTCGACGGCGCCGGCGTCGCCGCTCGCGCGGTAGCGCTGGTAAGCCTCGACGACCTCGGCCGGGAAGCGCGCGAGGGCTGGGATGGGTGCCGACGGGGGAATGGGGGCCATGGGCGTCAGGTCTTCGCCGGCGCGGCCGAGGCGGTCATCGGGGCCTGGGCCTCGCGGGGCCTGAAGGCGAACCAGGTCCTCCACCCCTCCCTTGCCTCGAGGGCAACCCACCGGGACAGCTGCCAGATGACGCGCGGAAGGAGCCTCCGGTTGAGCTCATAGCTGATGAACCCGTCGTACCGTCCGCTGTTGCGCCGGCCCCAGGTCCCGCGCTGCATGCGCGAGCGGGCGATCGCCGCCAGGCGCCGGTTGTAGAAGGCCATGAGGATGCCGGCGGGCCGGCCCCCACGGGGCGCGAACGCCGGGGTCTCCAGGGCGGAGTTTCCGATCTGGAAGGGCCTCGCGACGACGCCGATGTAGTAGTGCCCCAGGTCGAGCCGGAACGCCAGGGACATGAGCTCATGGTCGCCCATGTAGTAGTACTTGTCCCTGTAGATCGCGTCGAACCAGCGGTCATGCGACGCCGTGAAGTTCGCGTTGTGGCGCGCCACGCGCTCGGCGACGCCCCTGCCGGAGAGGCAGCTGTCAACGAGCGCGGCCGCCGCGCTCGCCGAGAAGCTGATCCAGTCCATCCCCGGGGAATAGAACGGGTCCATGAACGCGGCCGCGTCGCCCACGAGGACGAACCCGTCGCCCGCGTACCGGGAGCACCGGTAGGCGCAGTTTCGGCGGAAGTGGACGTCCCCCTCCTGGAAGGTCGCCCCCTGGAGCAGCTCCCGGGCCGCGGGGTGCGCCTCCATGAACGTCCTCAGCCGGTCCCCGATCCTTGCACCCTCCGGAAGCTCGGTTATCCGCTGGTCATAGACGATGCCGACGCTCATGTCGCCGCCCTTCAGGGGAATCCACCAGGACCACCAGCCCTTGCCGCAGATGTGGTTCGTCGCGGTGTAGCGCACCGCCTTCGAGCGGGCCGACCACCCGGGGTGCCGCTCCGAGAATTCCCGGGAATCGAGGTTCTTCACGCCGTTCCAGCGGCTCCAGCACGCGGCGATCGGGTGCGCCGCGTTCGTCATGAGCCAGCCGTTCCTGCGGGCGAGGAGGGCCGCGACGCCCGAGGCATCCACGATCCAGCGGGCGGACTCCGTCCCGGACGAGCCGTCTTCCCTGGCCCACTGCACGGACTGCACGCCCCCGTCGACCAGGGTCACGTCGCGCACCTTGGCTGGGCGAAGGAGGTGCGCGCCCTCTGCGACCGCCCTGGAGAGGACCTCCTCGTCAAGGACCGCGCGGTCTACCTGGTATCCCGGGAAGCGGACGTTGTACTTAGGGCCCGTCTCGCTGCAGTCCGCCAGGCCGCGCGTCTTCTCGTTGCAGAACCAGAACCGCATCCCCTGCTTCACCAGGTGCTTCTCGTTCAGGTGGTCCGTGAGGCCGAGGACCCGCCCCAGGAAGTACGCGCTCGTTTCCACGGTCGACTCCCCCACCCGGCGGCCCAGGCGGTCGCTCTTCTCGATGATGAGTATCCGCCACCTCGGGTTGCGCCGACGCAGCAGAAGCGCGGTCGACGCTCCTGCGAGCGCGCCGCCGAGAATGATCGCGTCCCAAGTGTGGAGCTGGTCGTTCTCGCTCATGCCAAGGTATTATTGTGCGCGGGTCCGAGTCGCATGTACAACCGCAATTTTCCTCGCCCGGGCGGCGGCCTGAACCACGCTCTGGGCCATGGACGCCTCCCTGTTCAGGCTATGGATGGCCACCGTGGAACGGGACCCCTCCGCGGTGGCGGGCATCGAGGCGTCGACGGGCCGCAGGTGGACCCGCGCGGCCTTGGCCGCGGGCGCCGGGCAATGGGCGGATTCGTTCGTCCGGTCTGCGAAGCGCCCGCCGCACGGGCGCCGGGTCGCCATGTCGGTTCCCAACGGGGCCGGGTGGCTGCAGGTTTTCCTGGGGATCATGGCCGCCGGGGCGATCCCGGCGCCGATCGACCCGTCCGAGCCGGAGGAGGCGCAGGTGGCCGCCGCCCGGTCAATCGGCGCCGCATGCCTCTGGCGCGAGGGACGGGCGCACGTCCTCGCGGGCTCGCCCGGCACGCGCTCCCGGTCCGCCGCCGAATGCCTGGTCAAGATGACCAGCGGCAGCAGCGGCACCCCAAGGGGTCTCGCGGCGACCCACGCCCAGATGGAGGCCGACGGCCGCCAGATTTGCGTCTCGATGGGGATCGGACCCCGCGACGCGAACCTTGCGGCGATCCCGCTCGGATATTCCTACGGGCTGGGAAACCTGGTCGTCCCGCTGATGGTCCAGGGGACGAGCCTCATCTGCGTCTCGAGCGCCCTCCCCCACGCCATCGCCGCCGACGCGCTCGCGCACGCCCCGACCGTGTTCCCGGCCG
Source organism: Opitutaceae bacterium (assembly GCA_003168315.1). GTDB lineage: Bacteria > Verrucomicrobiota > Verrucomicrobiia > Opitutales > Opitutaceae > Palsa-1447. The sequence continues at coordinate 7 of PMSP01000041.1, read as the reverse complement.
TTCCCCC
>PMSP01000031.1 GCA_003168315.1 Opitutaceae bacterium | reverse complement strand
GTAGTCTCGGTGACCGCGTTGCGCGATGAGCGGGCGAGGATTATCGGCTATCTCCTAATCGGGACGGACAACAGCGCCCGCAAGCGGGCGGAGGAGGCCCTGCTGAAGGCGGCAACCATCCAGAGCGCGACCATCCTGCAGCTTAACGCCGATCTAGAGCGCCGGGTGCAGGAAAGGACCGTCCAGCTCGAATCCGCCAACCGCGAGCTCGAGGCGTTTTCCTATTCTGTTTCACACGACCTGCGAACGCCCCTCCGGGCTATCGACGGGTTCTCGCAGGTTGTCTTGGATACCTATGGACCCCAGCTGCCCGACGAGGGTCGACGCTACCTGCATACGATTCGCGCGGGCGCGCAAAAGATGGGCGCATTGATCGATGACCTGCTCACCTTTGCGAGGCTTAATCGGCAGGGGCTCATCAAGCGGCCCTTCGACACGGGTGCGCTTGTTCGCGGGGTGCTCGATGAATTGGGGTATCCATGGCCGGAGCGCAAGGTGGAGGTCCGCCTCGCGGAACTGCCTGCGAGCATCGGCGATCCGGCCCTCCTGAAGCAGGTGTGGGTTAACCTCCTTTCCAACGCCTTCAAGTACACCCGGAAGCGCCCGCTGGCGCTGGTGGAGATCGGCTGCACCAAGATAAGCGGCGTCGATACGTTTTTTGTCCGCGACAACGGGACGGGCTTTGACATGGCATACGCCGACAAACTCTTCGGGGTCTTCCAGCGGCTTCACCGCGCCGAGGACTACGAGGGGACGGGGGTCGGCCTGGCGATCGTGCAACGGATAATCCATCGTCACGGCGGGAGTATCTGGGCGCAGGCCAGCGTCGACCACGGTGCCGAGTTTTCATTCACGCTCGAGGGGAGAATCTCACCATGAGTGATCCAAATTCTGTCGATCTGGTCCTCGTCGAGGACAACCCGCAGGACCTGGAACTTGCGCTGCTCGCGCTGAAACAGGCCAGTCCGTCCCTCCGGATCCATGTGGCGCGCGACGGCGCCGAGGCGGTGGAGTTCATATTCTGCGAGGGTCCCTACACCGGCCGCCTAATCGCCGAGACGCCGAAGGTGATCCTTCTCGATCTCAAGCTGCCGAAGATTGACGGGCTCGACGTGCTGAAGCGCATCAAGGGGGACCCGCGCACTTCCGCAATTCCCGTCGTCGTGCTCACATCCTCGAGCGAGCAGCGGGACGTGGTGGAGAGCTACAAGCTCGGCGTTAACAGCTATATCGTGAAGCCGGTTAATTTCGAGCGGTACACGGAGGCGGTCCGTGGCCTAGGACTTTATTGGATGCTTCTCAACCGGTCGCCCAAGGCGGCCCACTAGCCCGAAGGTATGTCGCAGCCACTGAAAATCCTGATCCTCGAGGACAATTTGGATGACGCCGAGCTGGCGTTGGCGACATTGCGCAGGGCGGGCTTCGAGCCGGAATGGGAGCGCGTCGACACAGAGGCTGCCTACCTTGAGAAGCTCAATGGGGGACTGGATGTCGTGCTGTCGGACTACCAGATGCCCGAGGGATTCAATGGGTTGCGCGCGTTGGAACTGCTGAAAAAGAGCGGACTGGAGGTTCCATTCATTCTTGTTTCCGGGACGATTGGCGAAGACACCGCCGTCTCGGCGATGAAGATGGGCGCCACCGATTATTTCCTTAAGGACCGCCTGGCCCGGTTGGGCGCGGCGGTTACCCACGCGCTGGCGGAAAGCCGATTGCGCCGTGAGCGGGAGCAGTCTGCCGAGGCGCTTCGCATAGCCAACGCACAATTGGGCCAGCTGCTCGAGCAAAGTCCCGCCGTGCTCTACATCCTAAAGCTGAGCGGCGACATTGTCGTCCCTCACTTGGTCAGCGAAAACATCAGCCACCTCCTGGGGTTCAGCGTGGCAGAATCGATGAACCCGGACTGGTGGTCCGATCAGCTGCACCCCGAGGATCGCGAGCGGGCCGTCAACAGCGTGGCCGAGACGATCTGCGCCGGGACTAGCCTGACGGAATACCGAATTCGGCACAATGACGGGCATTATCTATGGGTCGATGACGCCCGGCGGCTGATCCGCAACGCCGCCGGCGAGCCAGTCGAGGTGATCGGCGTGCTGACGGACGTCACCGAGAGAAGGCGCGCAGAGGAGGTGGTGCGCGAGGCCTCCCTTCTCGTGAGCCGCAATCGGAATAGGAAGGTCCTGATTGAACTCGCGATATTCTGCATATTGACCGCGACGATCATTTCGATCGCCCTATGGACGCACAGGTTTGAGGGAGTGTCCCGTTGGGTCCTTAAGCGTCCGTTCGAGGATCTGGACGAGCTGATTCTGACGCCGATTATCATCGCCGCAGGGCTTGCGATATTCGCATTTCGCCGCTGGCGCGAGGCCGAGACTGCGCTCACGAACCACCAACAGGTACGTGCGGCAATGGAGCTGCTGCATGAAGAGCTGGACCGGCAGGTCAAGCAACGCACGCTGGAACTTAAGAAGGCCAACCAGACACTCGTTGCCGAGGGGAAAATCTACCAGGAGAGCGAAGAGCGGTTCCGTCAGCTGGCCGAGAACATTCACGAGGTTTTCTGGATCACCGATTTGGGGAAGAAGCATATCAGCTACGTGAGCCCGGCCTACGAGGGCATCTGGGGGCGCACATGTGCCAGCCTTTACGAGGCGCCAGACACCTGGCTGGGATCGATTCGCCCGGAAGACCGCGAGCGCGTGCGCCAGGCCGTCCTCACGAAGCAGACCCAGGGTGCCTATGACGAGGAATACCGGATTCTCCGGCCGGACGGGACGGAGCGATGGATTCGCGACCGGGCGTTTCCGGTCCGCGGCGCCAACGGCTCCGTTATCCGCTGCGTGGGCGTCGCCGAGGACATCACGGAGAGCAAGAGGCTGCAGGAGCAGTTTTACCGTGGGCAGCGGATGGAGGCGATTGGCACGCT
>PMSP01000114.1:1355-2664 GCA_003168315.1 Opitutaceae bacterium | reverse complement strand
TGCGGGAGTGAGGGGGTTGAAGCCCGTCGGCGACGCGACCTTGCTCAACGTCGTGTTCACGGATCCCCAGATGGGAACGATGGGGTGGAAGGAGAAGGACCTGATCAAGAAGCGCATCAAGTACCACTCGGCGAGCCATCCCTTCAACGACCATGGCAAGTCGATCCTCATGAACGCGAACTACGGGTTCGTCAGGGTCTTCGCGGCCGCGCGCACCGGTCGGATCCTCGGGGCCGAGATCGTCGGCAAGGACGCCGGGGAGCTGATCCACTGCTTCTCGACCCCGATTGCGATGGGCGCGACCATACACGACATGCTGCAGGCGCCCTGGTACCACCCGACCCTGTCCGAGATCGTCACCTACCCCCTCGAGGAATTGGCGAAGATGATACCGTCGCGCCCGTCAAGCGCTACCCGCGCGCTTCGCCACTGAGGCGCAGCAGGTCGCTCAGGTAGACCCGTCCCACGTAGATCGCCTTCCCGACAATCACGCCGTCGAGGTTCGGGTGGTTCTTGCCAGTAGCTATAAGGCGGGCGACGTCCTCCCGCCGGCTGACCCCCCCGCTCGCGATCACGCGCGCCTCCACGGCGCCCAGCATCGCCTCCTGCGCCTCGAAGTTGGGCCCAGTGAGCATGCCGTCCGTCCCCACGTCGGTGTGGATAAGGGTGCTGACGCCGAGGGCGTCCATCCGCCGGGCCATCACCAGGGCCGACATCTTCGTCGTGTCGACCCAGCCCTTGACGGCCACCTTGCCGCCCTTCGCGTCTATCCCCACCGCGATCCTGTCGCCGTAGGCGGAAACCAGCTCCGAGACGAACGCCTCGCTCTCGGCCGCGCGGGTGCCGATGACGACCCGGGCGACCCCGAGCGACAGGGCGAGGTCGACCGACTTTCGGGTCCTCAGGCCACCGCCGAGCTGGATCTTCAGCCCGACCGCGGCGATCCTCTTCACGACCGGCAGGTTTCGGGGCTCGCCGGAAAAGGCCCCGTCCAGGTCCACGACGTGGACCCACGTGGCGCCCGCGGCCTTGAACCCCTTGGCGACCACCGCCGGGTCCTCGGCGTAGATGCGGCACTCGATCGCNNGGGATAAATCGTCATGGAGTGCGGGAAGGTCACACGTACCGGGCCCGACGCCAAGGCCCTTTTTCCCCGTTGCGATCCGCGGCCGACCAGGCGAGGCTGGGCCCCCCTCCCACCCCCACAGATGGCGCACTACAGCCCCCCCGTTTTTCTCACCGAACTCCTGCACGCGCGCTCGCCGTCGGGCTACGAGGCCGAGGCCCAGGCCGTCTTCGACCGGCACGT
>PMSP01000114.1:0-1325 GCA_003168315.1 Opitutaceae bacterium | reverse complement strand
TCCGGGCGCCGGGTGGTGATCCAGACGGCCAACGGCCCGGTCAAGGGCGTGACCGGCAAGCGCGCGATACACCTGATGGAGGAGGCCGACCGCAAGAAGGTGCCCGAGATCCATGAGATATGGATAGACATCGGGGCGCAGTCGAAGAAGGAGGCGCTCGAGCGGATCTCGATCGGCGACGCGGCCACCTACGACCACGAGTTCGAGCTCATCCACGGGAGCATCGGGACCGCCCGCGCGTTCGACAACAAGGTCGGGGCGTACGTGGTCGGGGAGACCCTCATCCGGCTGTCCAGGGAGCCGAAGAGGACCGCGGCGAAGGTGGTCGCGGTCGCGACTTCCCAGGAGGAGATCGGCGTCCGCGGCGCGATCGGCTCGGGCTACTCGGTCGACCCGCAGGTGGCGCTGGTGGTGGACGTCGGGCACGCGACGGACCATCCCGACTGCGACAACCGGAAGTACGGCGAGACGAAGCTCGGCGGCGGCCCGATGATCTGCCGCGGGCCGAACATAAGCCCCAAGGTCTTCGACGCCCTGGTGAAGGCCGCCAAGAAGCTGAAGATACCCTACCAGGTGGAGGGAGACCCCCGTGCCACCGGGACGGACGCGCGGGCGATCCAGGTCGCGCGCGGGGGCGTGGCGACCGGCATCGTCAGCATACCGCTGCGCTACATGCACACCCCGAGCGAGGTCGTCGACCTCGAGGACGTGGAGCGCTGCGTGAAGCTTTTCGTCGAGTTCTCGAAGGGCGTCGCCAAGGGCGACTACCGCAACTGGTGAGGCCGGGCGCGGCGGCTAGGCCGCGTTCTCGGTCGGCCCGACCTTGGGCGCGCGCCTGAGGGTGGGACGGCGCCTGCCGGCCACGGCCGCGGCGTCGACGATGACCTCGGTGACATCCTCCTGCTGCGGAAGGTCGTACATGATCTCGAGCATCACGCCCTCGAGGATCGCCCTGAGCGCCCGCGCGCCGGTCTTCAGCTCGATCGCCTTCAGCGCGACCGCCTTCACGGCGTCCGACGTGAACCGCAGGCGAACGCCCTCCATCGCGAAGAGCTTCGAGTACTGCTTCACCATCGCGTTCTTCGTGCGCAGGAGGATCTTTTCCAGGTCGGCCACCTTGAGCTGGTCAAGGACCGTCACGACCGGCAGCCGGCCCACGAACTCCGGGATCATCCCGAAGCGCACCATGTCCTCGGGCGCGATGCGGCGCATCATCTCGTCCGGCGCGATCTCCCTGTCCTCGGCGTTCTGGTGGAAGCCGATAGAGCGGTGGCCGAGGCGCTTCTTGACGATCTGGTCCAGGCCGACGAAGGCGCCGCCGCAGA
>PMSP01000055.1 GCA_003168315.1 Opitutaceae bacterium | reverse complement strand
GACTTCGGCCGGGAGGTGATCCCGAGCCTCCTCGAGAAGAAGAAGATGTTCGCCCACATCTTCGAGGGCTACTGGGAGGACATCGGGACGGTGAAGGCCTTCTTCGAGGCGAACCTCGCCCTGGCCCAGCCGCTTCCCCCCTTCAACTTCTTCGACGCGACGACGCCGGTCTACTCGCACTACGAGTACCTGCCGGCGTCGAAGCTCAACAAGTGCGCGATCGACAACGTGGTGGTCGCCGACGGCTGCATCCTGACCGACTCCAAGCTCAAGCACAGCCTGTTCGGGATCCGGTCCTACGTGGGCGAGGGCTCGGACCTCGAGGACGTGGTCATGATGGGTGCCGACTACTTCGAGACGCCGGAGCAGATCGACACCAACGCGGCGCGCGGCAAGCCGAACCTCGGCGTCGGCAAGAACTGCCACATCAGGCGCGCGATCATCGATAAGAACACGAGGATCGGCGACGGCGCCAGACTTTCCGGGGTGGGGAAGCCCGACGGGACCTACGCGGGCGGCTCGGTCGTCGTCAGGGACGGGGTCCTCGTGGTCCCGAAGGGCGCGCTCATCCCAGCGGGGACGGTCGTCTAGCCCGGGGGCGCGGGGGCTGGAAGCGGGTCCGCCCGGCGCTGCCGCAGGTAGAGACCAAAGGCTATCATGAACAGGGAATAGAACGTGCCGCGGCTGAGGCCCATGATGAGGGACGCGTCCGGCTCCCGGAACCCCTCGCCGGCGATGCGCAGCACTGCGTAGGCGACCAGGAATTCCCCGGCAAGCGTGCCCGGGTGCTCGCGGACTGCGTTCGTCCTCCAGAAGCGCCACTGGACGTAGGCGAGGAGGAGCGCCCCCTCCATCGAGGCCTCGTAGAGCTGCGAGGGGTGGCGGGGCGGGACCTGGTCGATCGGCAGGAGCGGGGCGCTCCGCGGGAATATGACAGCCCAGGGGACGCTCGTGACCCGGCCCCAGAGCTCGCCGTTCCAGAAGTTGGCGATGCGGCCGAAGAGGATCCCGGCGGACGCCGTCGAGGCCACGAGGTCCCAGAGGTGGACCATGGGGATTCTGTTTGAGCGCGCGAACCATGCGACCGCGAGGATGACGCCGACCAGGCCTCCGTGGAACGACATGCCGCCGTCCCAGACCCTGAGGATCGCCAAGGGATCCGTCCCGAACGTGCGCCACCCGTCGTAGAGGAGGTAGGACCCGATCCGGCCGCCGAGGACGACCCCGAAGACCGCGGCGACCATGAAGTCACCGAGCTTCGACTCGGGCAGGAGTGAGCGGCCGGCCCTCGCGTAGCGGCTGAGAAGCCACGCGGAGACGAGGAAGCCGGCGGCGTAGGCGAGCCCGTAGTAGCGGACCCCGAAGCGGCCGCCGAAATGGACCAGGAACGGGTCGAGCTGGTCGACCCAGTAGCCGAGCACCGGGGTCATATCCGCCGGCCCCGCTCCTGCTTCTGGAGCCGCGTGCGCGCGAGCTCGCGCATGTCGACCGCGACGTCGTCCTTGTCGAAGATCTCGCGGCCGAGGAGGTGCTCGATCACGTCCTCCATCGTGACGACCCCCGCCGTCGCCCCGAACTCGTCCACGGCGACCAGCAGCTTGTTGTGGGTCTTAAGCGAGAGCTGGAGGGCGTGGTCGACGGTGGCCGTCTCCGGGATGAACTGCGCCTCCTGCATGAACTGCTCCACCAGGCCGGCGTCCTGCCCGTGGGCCTTCGCCTTCAGGAGGTCGCGGTTGCGCACGACCCCCACGATGTCGTCCAGGTTCTTGCCGAAGACCGGCATCCGGCCGAAGGGCAGCGTGGGGTGCTCCTTGAAGACCTCGGCGACCGAGGAGGAGCGGTTGAGGGCCGTCACCACCGTCCGGGGCGTCATGATCTCGCTCACCCTCACGTTGTCGAGGGACAGGGCGTTGGCTATGATGCTCGACTCGCTCTTGGAGAGGGTTCCCTCCTGGGCCCCCCGCTCGGCGAGGAGGATGATCTCCTCGCCGGATCCGTGGAGCTTGGCCGGGGGACCGACGAAGGGCCTGACGACGAGGGCGCAGATCCAGGTGACGGGGGTGAGGAACCTCCGGAGCGCCCCTATCGGGTAGACGACATAGGGCTGCAGCTCGCGCCGGTGCGCGACCCCGATGTTCTTAGGGAGGACCTCCGAGAAGACGAGGAGCACCGCGCCGAAGCAGACCGAGATCCAGACGAGCGCCGTTCCGCCGTAGAACTGGACGGCGAGGGCGCCGACGACCACCGAACCCAGGCTGTTGGCGACCGTGTTGAGGGTCAGGATCGCCGAGATCGTCGCGTCTATCTCGTGCTTCAGGGTCTCCAGGAGCGCCCCCCGCCTGGGGCGCGTCTTCTTCAGAGCCTCGATCTCCGCGATCGTCGTCGAGAGGATGATCGACTCGAAGAGCGAGCACAGGAACGACATCCCCACGGTGAGGATGATGACGAAGGGCAGCACAAACCGCAGCATTCGCGGAGAGTAGCGCCGGCCGCCCCGTTTCCGAACACAAAAGAGCCTTGCAGCGGGGACCGTTTACGAGGCTTCGTATGGGGGCAATGGCCGACCTGAAGCACACCCCCCTGCGGGATTTCCACGCGGCGCACGGCGCCAAGCTGGTCGACTTTGCCGGCTGGGAGATGCCGGTCCAGTA
>PMSP01000306.1:4488-5233 GCA_003168315.1 Opitutaceae bacterium | reverse complement strand
CGTCGCCGCTCACGAAGGAGCCGGATCCGCCACTGTCGAACCGGACCGAGGCCCTCATGACGTGGTTGAGCCACGCGTCGTCGGCCTTGAAGCCGTAGGAGGCCTCGAGCTTCTCGCGCGGGGGTGCCGAAAAGAGCCACATGCCCTCGTCGGCCCGGACCGCCGCCACCGACGCCAGCAGGAGCGCCGCGACTGAAACAAGAGTTATCCTCATGGTCCCGATCCCACAGGAGCCGCGAAAAAGCGCAAGGCTCAGGCTTCGGTCCCGAAGAACTTGAGCGTGCGCCTCATCGAGGTGACGAGGGCATTTATCTCCCGCTCCAGGTTGTAGACGTAGAAGCTCGCCCGCACCGTGCTGGTGAGCCCGAGCTTCCTCATGAGCGGCTGGTTGCAGTGGTGGCCGCCCCGCAGCGCGATCCCGTCCTCGTCCGCGAACGTGACGACGTCATGGGCGTGGACGTTGGCGAATGCGAAGCTGACGAGGCCGCCCCGCTCGCCCTTCGGGCCGATCAGTCGGATGCCGGGGAGCTCGGACAGGCGGTCGTAGGCCGTCCTCGCAAGGGTGCCGTCGTGCTGGCGAATCCAGTCCCTTCCCAGGGAGTCGAGGAAGTCGCAGGAGGCGCCGAGAGCGACGGCATCGCCGAAGTTGGGCGTGCCCGCCTCGAAGCGCTCCGGCGACGGCTTCCAGCGGCTCTCGAACAGGTCGACGCTCGAGATCATCCCGCCGCCGCCCTGCCACGGCGGC
>PMSP01000306.1:0-4458 GCA_003168315.1 Opitutaceae bacterium | reverse complement strand
CGGGCGCAGAGCTCGGCCACGGGGTTGATCGTCCCGAGCGTGTTCGAGACATGGGTGAAGGCGAAGACCTTGACCTCGGGGGTCAGGAGGCTGTCGAGGGCGGACAGGTCAAGGAGGCCCTCGTCGCCGGTGATCGGCACGTACCGGAGGGTGGCCCCGGTTCGCTTCGCGACCAGCTGCCACGGCACCAGGTTGCTGTGGTGCTCCATCTCGGTCAGGAGTATCACGTCGCCCTTCCTCAGGTTCGCGCCGCCCCAGCTGGAGGCCACCAGGTTGATCGATTCCGTGGTGCCGCGGGTGAAGATGATCTCCTCCGGGGCCTCGGCGTTGATGAACTTCCTCACGCGGTCGCGGGCGCCCTCGTAGCCGTCGGTGGCGCGCATCGAGAGGGCGTGGAGCCCCCGGTGCACGTTGGAGTTGTCCTTGGCATAGAAGTGGTCGAGGGCGTCGATCACGGCCCTCGGCTTCTGCGTCGTCGCGGCGTTGTCCAGGTAGACGAGCGGGTGGCCGTTCACCTTCTGGTCCAGTATGGGGAACTCGTCGCGGACGCGGTCCCAGGACTTGGGCATCGCGCTCAATCGATGTGGCTCTCCGTGGTTGCGGGGGCGCTGTCCCCCCGGAGGGCGTTCAGGGCCGCGTGCCACGACAGGGTGGCGCACTTGATCCGGGCGGGGAAGGCGTGGACCCCGGCGAACGCGCCGAGGTCGCTCATGTCCTCCGGCTCCTTGCCGGTCGTCACGATCTCGTGGAACTCGCCGTAGAGCTTCTGGGCCTCGGCGGCGGTCTTGCCCTTGAGCTGCGTGGTCATGAGGGAGGCGCTCGCCTGGGAGATCGCGCACCCGCTGCCCTCGAAGGAGATCTCCGCGATCCTGTCCCCGTCCAGGCGCAGGAACACGTCGCACTGGTCCCCGCAGGACGGGTTGTCCCCGTGGGCCGACCGGTTGGCGGTCGGGATCCGGCCGCGGTTCCTCGGTCGGCGGTTGTGGTCGAGGATGACGTGCTGGTAGAGATCGGAAAGGTCGGCCGACATGGTGGAAGGATACAGGTATGCACCCCGGACTTTGCGTCAAGGATGCCCGGCGAGGGGTGCGGGCGCCCCATATTAGGGCCTCGTCACCTCGAGGCTCTCGTCCACGGCCTGCAGGAACTGCTGGACGTTGAAGGGCTTCGTCAGCGAGTGGTCGATCCTCAGGCGGGTGAGGGCGCTCATGTCCGAGGAGGTGAAGCGCCCGCTCACCATGAAGATCCTCCCCTGGAAATCCCGCTCCCGGGCGTGGGTGACGATGTCGACCCCGTTCATCCCGGGCAGGTTGACGTCGATGATCAGTAGGTCGTAGGCGCCCAGGTTCCCCTCGAGGTGCTGCCAGGCGTCCAGCCCGTTCTCGAAGTAGCGCACCTTGTGGCCCTGGCGCTCCAGGAGCTGGATGATCGGACGGGCGACCAGCGTCTCGTCCTCGATAAGGAGGAGGCGAACGGGCTTGCCGGCCTGCCGCGGCACCGCCGCCGGCTTCGGCTTCTCGGCCGCGGGCCAGACCGGGAGCCTAATGTGGAACGCGCTGCCGGAGCCTAGCACAGACTCGACCTTCACGCTCCCGCCGGCGTCGTTCGCGAGGTGCCAGACGGTGGCCAGCCCGAGCCCGGTCCCCTTGCCGACGTCCTTCGTCGTGAAGAAGGGCTCGAAAATCCTCTCGACGACGTCGGGCGGCATGCCGAGGCCGTTGTCCCGGACCGTGAGCACCTGCCACCCGAGGATGGACTTGCCGTTCTGGGTTGCCGGCGCCTCGAAGGCGCCGGGGGGCAGCTGCGCCGCCTCCACCGTGATCTTCGGCTTCCAGTTGGCGGGATTCCTCCCGGAAATGCGCTCCATGAGGGCGTCGCGCGCGTTCAGGAGCAGGTTGAGGAGGATCTGGTTCAGGTCCGTTGCGTTGAAGTAGAGCGGGGGCAGGTCCTGCGGGATCAGGTATTCCCAGGTGATCCGCCGGTCGACCGTGTGCCTGAGGAGGTCGAAGCAGCCGGCGGCGATGGCCTCCAGGCGAACCGACTCGGCCCTGGGGTCGGCCTTCCGGCCGAAGGTCAGGAGGCGCCTCGTCAGCTCGGCCGTCCGCTGCACGGCCTGGGTGATGACCTCGATGTCCTGCTGCAGCTCGGCGTCGTCCGGCCTCGAGAGCTGGATCTCCCCCGCCTTGAGCATGACCGGCGTCAGGAGGTTGTTGAACTCGTGCGCGATCCCGCCGACCAGCTCGCCGACCGCGCGCAGCTTCCTTGAGCGACCGACCTCCGCCTCCTGCTGCTTGCGCTCGGTTATGTCCTCGACGAGGACGCAGGTCCTCGCGGTCGGCAGGCCGCCCGGGGAGGCGATGCGGACCGCCGTCACCTCGAGTATCCTCTTGCCGCTCTTCAGGACCATGTCGCGCGTCCTGACCATGCCCGGGCCCCCGGCGTCGGTCGCCGCCTCCGAGAGGAGCTGGCGGATCTCGGGCGACACGGGGAGGGACTCGAGCGGCGAGCCGCTCGCGGTGAACTCGACCGAGTAGAGCGTGCACGCCTCGCGGTTCATCGAGAGGACGCGCGCGCCCTCCGCCGCGTCCTCGATGACCGTCATCGCGACCGGGATGTTGTCGTAGAGGGCCTGCAGGAGCGCGCCCTGCTCGGCGAGCTTCGAGGTCTGGAGGGAGAGCTCCTTCCTCAGCTTGCGCTGGCGGAAGTAGCCCCAGAGGGCGATGACGAAGCCGAGCGCGAGGACCAGCGAGGCGTACAGCTCGAGCTCGTCGCCGCTCAGGATGTACGAGCCGAACTGGCTGAAGTGGTTGCGGTAGATCCGGTCGTACTCCCCCGAGTGGTGGATGATCGCCAGGCCCTCGTTCAGGCGCGCGAGGAGCTCCAAGTCGCCCGCGTGGACGGCGAAAGCCTGGCGGATCTCGTAGCCGTTGAAGGGCCGGCCGAGCATCCGGATGTTGGTCAGGTGCATCTTGCGGCTCACCGACAGCTCGCTTAGCTGGGAGAGGAAGCACGCCGCGATCTCCCCGGACGCCACCTTTTCCAGGAGGACATCCTGCGACGCCACCTCCACGATGTGCGCGGTGATGCTGTTCGCCTTGAGGAGGCGCTCCCCCTGGCCCGTCGTGCCGATCATGCCGAAGGGCTGGCCGTCCAGGTCCTTCAGGTGGCGGATCGGGCCATCCTCGCGGACGAATATGCAGCCCTGGAGGCTGAGGAAGGGGACGCTGAAGTCCGCGTACGCCGGCTTGTCATTCGAGACCCCGTGGTACTGAAGGAGGTCGAACTCGCCGTACTGGAAGCGCTCGCGGATCTGGACGGCGGGGCCGGAGACGCGCTGGACGCGCAGGTTAACCGCGCGGGCGACCGCGTCCAGGATATCGACCGCAAACCCGGCGACATGGCCCTCGGAGTCCAGGTACGAGTAGGGATAGGCATCGGTGAACGCGCCGACGACCAGCGGCTGGCGCTGGGACAGCGGCGTGATCTGGAAGGAGGACTCGGGGGCGCCCTGCGGCCGGCCCGCCTGCGCCGTGAGCAGGAGGCACGCCAGGCAGCCAGTGACGCGCAATGGACCCACTCGCCTGGGATGGGGACTCATGGATTGCCGCCATGTTGGGCGGAGGCCGCGGCAGGGACAACCCGAATCGCCGTCCGCGGGCGCCCGGGCGTCAGCCGCGGCGGTCCCTGAAGGTGAGCTCGGCGACGCCGCTCTTGTCGAGGCCGCCGAGCCCGAGCGCGACCATCGCCTCGAACTGGAGCCTCGTCGCCGCGGCGACCGGCAGGCTGAGGCCCGCCTGGCGGCCGAGCACCCAGGCGATCGTGCTGTCCTTGGCGGCATGCGCGCCGGAAAAGTAGCACTCGTGCGCCCGGTTCTGCATGTCCTCGCCGTCGGTCTTGAGGACCTGGGAATTCGCCCCGGTCTCGGCGAACACCTCCCGGACCATGTCGAGCGGGAGCCCGAGCGCCGAGGCGAGCCCGAGGCCCTCGGCGAGCGCGGCCGTGTTCGCGTTCATGACCATGTTGACCAGGGCCTTCAGCTGCGCGGCCCTGCCGGTCCTCCCCACGTAGCGCGGGGCGGCGCTCAGCTTATCCAGGACGGGGCGCACCCGCTCGAAGCTCTTTCGGTCGCCGGCGCACATGAGGTAGAGGGTTCCCTGGCGCGCCTGCGGGATCGAGGAGGCCATGCAGCCCTCGAGCGCGCGGGCACCCGCCCTGCGGGCCCTGCGGGCGACCTCGACGTGGGTCGCCGGCGTGATCGTGGCGCAGTTGACGAAGGTTTTCCCCTTCGCCCCCGCGAGGAGCGAGTCGCCGGCCTCGGCGAAGACCCGGAGCTGGGCCGCGTCATCGGTCACGACGGTGAAGACGATGTCCGACGCGCGCGTCACCGCGGCGAGCGTCCACGCGTGGCGGGCGCCGATCTCGCGGGCGAGCCTCGCGGCGGCGCCCGCGTCGGCGTCG
>PMSP01000154.1 GCA_003168315.1 Opitutaceae bacterium | reverse complement strand
CGGGTCCTCGAGCACGGCGTCCTCGGTGTTCACGAGAGCCGTCCCCGAAATGGCGTGCCGCAGGACGATCGGCATCATCTTGCGCTCGATGAACCCGGCCACGTTGTTGAACACCTCGGTGTGCTCCAGTTCGTACGAGTCCAGCCGCTTCACGAGCTCCTGGCGGGCGTGGACGACGATCTCGCTGGCGACCGGGATGCCCCTCAGCCGGTCGACCGTGCGCGGGTCCAGCTCCAGCGTGCTCTGGTACTCGAGCTCCCGCAGGATGTTCTGCTCCACCTCGGCGAAGGTGCCCTGGGCGTTCACGAAGTGATAGTGGTAGATCTCCTTCAGCTCCTGCAGGGCATCCCAGGTCTGCTCCTTGAACACCCGGTAGCGCCGCTGCGCCAGGGTCTTGTCGAAGTCCGTGTTGCGCTCCTCATGGAGCTCCCCGATCCCCGTCCGGCGCACCTCCTTGTTGTGCGCCCGCACCTCGACCCCGCGCCTGAGCTGGCGGGCCACGCTCGTCGCCTCGTCCACGAAGAGCACCATGATGTGGATCGTCGGCTGCCTGAAATGCCGGCCCACCGGAGTCCGGTAGAAGTCGCGGCGCAGCGAGTGCATCTTGTCGACGAGGAGCTTCAGGCACTCGACCTGGACCTTGGTCCGGGGGAAGCCGTCCAGGATGACGCCGTCCCGGTACTGGGGCTGCAGGAGCCTGTGAAAAAGCAGGTCCATCACCTCGCGGTCGCCGACCATGCTGCCGGCGTCCTTGAAGCGGCGGGCCTCGGGCGAATCGAGGAGGGCGCTGATGACAATCGGCCCGCAGGTCAGGCCCCTGGTCTTCGCGATGAAGCGGGTGTGGGTCCCCTTGCCGGCTCCGGGCGCGCCGCCGAGCAGTATTATCTCCTTCGGGAAGCGCAGGTTCTCGATCCCGACATCGGCCTCCAGGCGCTGCCAGACTGCGCTGAAGATAATCTGGGCGTCCTTGATCTCGAGGTCGGTGATCCGGGCCGGTGCGGGGGCGGGGGCAGCCTCCGGGACTGCTTTTGCGGGTTCTGGCGGCATCGGGCTGTCGACCGGACGCTCAGAGCGGGCCTCACTTCTGGCAAGCTTTCTATGGGAACTCGGATTCGGACCTGCGGTCGAATCATCCGTGCCATCTCGGCGGGCGCGAGCCCGCGGGAGCACTTAGTTGAAGCTGGACCTGGCGGGGTCGCGCAAGCGACCCCGCCTTGGCTTTTTAGGCGCCCGGGCAACCGGCCCGGCACCGGGTTCGCGACTTGCCGGCCGCCACTGACGGTGCGACGCCTGTCCCCGGGGAGGAATGCCGGGACGTATTGGCACACAACACCGGAACCATAAGCTGCGTTCCTTTGTCATTGGTCACGAACCGAAAGAGCCCCAATACTCTCGCGGTCAAATCCATGCGCGTCCTCATTGTCGACGACGAACCCTCGATCCGCAAGACGACCAGGATTGCAGTCGAATCCGCGGGCCATACCGCATTTGAGGCGCCCAACGCCTCGAAGGCGATCCGTGCGGCGGAGGCGGAGGGCTTTGACGCCGTGTTCCTCGACCTGAAGCTGGGGGCCGACGATGGCATGGAGGTCCTGGGGCACCTGATGACCCTGCGGCCCGCGCCAGCCGTCATCCTGTTCACGGCGTATGCGAACATCGCGACGGCGGTCGAGGCGATGCGCCGCGGCGCGTTCGACTTCATCCCCAAGCCGTTCACGCCCGACCAGATCCGCGCGGTTCTGGCGAAGGTCGCCAAGGCGAACACGCTCGAGCGCAGGGTGGAGGCCCTCGAAAGCGACCTGGCCTCGGGAGCGCCGCCCGTGGACCTCGAGTCCTCCGATCCCGCGATGAAGCGAGCGCTGCAGATTGCCTTCAGGGCCGCCGAAACCCAAGCGAACATCCTCATCCTTGGCCTGAGCGGCACGGGCAAGAGCGTCCTTGCGCGCGAGATCCACAAGCGAAGCGCGCGGCGCGACGCGGCCTTCGTCACCGTCAACTGCCCCAGCCTCTCGAGGGAGCTGCTCGAGAGCGAACTCTTCGGCCATGCGAGGGGATCCTTCACGGGCGCGGTCGTCGAGACGTCGGGAAAGGTGGCCGCGGCGGACGGGGGGACGCTGTTCCTGGACGAGATCGGCGAGCTGCCGATCGAGATCCAGCCCAAGCTCCTCAGGCTGCTCCAGGAGCGCGAGTACGAGCGCGTCGGCGAGGCCCTCCCGCGAAGGGCGGACGTGCGCATCGTGGGCGCCACCAACCGCGATCTCGCTGCCGAGGTGAAGGCCGGGCGCTTCCGCGAGGACCTTTTCTACCGCCTGAACGTGATCGCGGTCACGATCCCCGGCCTGCACGACCGTCCCGCGGACCTGGCGCGCCTGGCCGATGGCGCGCGCGCGTATTTCGCTTCCCGGCTCGGCAAGGGGGACATGAGGTTCTCCAAGGAGGTCTCCGGCGCGTTCGCCGCCTATGCGTGGCCGGGCAACCTGCGGGAGCTGCGAAACGTGATCGAGAGGGCGGTCATCCTCGCGCCCGGGGAGACGATCGAGCTCGCCGACCTTCCCGAGGAGTTCTCGTCGCAGCACCGCCAGGCGTCGGCGGTGGGCGCCCGCGTCACCCTGGAGGAGCTCGAGGCCGAGCACATCAAGCGGATCCTGGCTGCGGCCCGCAGCCTGGACGAGGCCGCGCGAACGCTGGGCATCGACCCGGCGACACTCTACCGCAAGCGCAGCAAGCTCGGGCTTCTTTGAGGATCGCACCTGGCATGCTCCGGACCCGCCTCTTCTTCGGGCTGCTGCCGCTGCTTCTCGTGATCGTCGGCACGGGAGCCTACGCCATCCGCGTCTGCCGCCAGCTGGCCGGCCCCCTCCAGGCGGACCTGGTGGCCGACTACCGCGCCGCGCTAGGGTGCCAGGACATGCGCGGGTCGGCGACCCTCATGTCGAACGCGCTCGCCTATCCCTCCACCGCGGACCCGATCGGCGACAAGCGGGCGCTCGACGAGCGGCGGGCGGCATTCACGCGCGAGCTGATGGGCCAGTCGGCCTCCTCCGTCGGGAAGCCGAGGGCCAAGCTGGTCGATTCCCTCGACGCGGCCTTCCAGGACTTCTCGGCCCGTTGCGACCGGACCCTCGCTTCCGGCGGGGCCGTGTCGCTCGACGAGGCCAGGGAGAACGAGGGTGCGCTCTACCGGGTGTTCAGCGCCATCGACCGGATCACGGCCAGCGACTACCAGGAGTCGCGGTCGACCGAGATCCGGGCGGAGCACCTGGCGAACACGGCGATCGGCATACTTTCCGCAACGATCGGCGCCGCCGTGGCGCTCGCGGTCGTGCTCGCGTGGGTCCTGGCCTCGTCGCTCCTGACGCCGATCAAGGCGCTGACCGCGTCGGCGACGGCGCTCGGCGAGGGAAACCTGGACACGACGGTTCCCGAGTTCTCGCAGGACGAGCTGGGGAGCCTCGCCCGATCGTTCAACACGATGGCCGCGAAGCTCCGCGCCTACCGGGAGGCGACCCTTGCGCGCGTCCTCCGGACGCAGCGCACGATGGAGGCCACGCTCACTTCCGCCCCCGACCCGCTCTTCGTGGTCTCGAAGGAGGGTGCCATCGAGTTCCGAAATCCCGCCGCGGAGGAGCTCTCGAGGCTGCCGGAGTTTGCGGGCGGCCTCCCCGCGGAGCTGGGCGGCCCCCTGCGGCAGGTGCTCCAGTCGGACGAGCATTACCTGCCGACCGACTACGGGCGGGTCGTGACGTTCCATGTCGGGCGCGAGGATCGCCACTACCTCCCGCGCATCCTTGCGATCGGGGACAAGCTGACTGAGTTCAAGGGGGCCGCCGTCATCCTGCAGGACGTGACCAAGTTCCGGCTCCTGGACGACGCCAAGACGAACCTCGTCGGGACGGTCAGCCACGAGCTGAAGACGCCGCTGACCGGCCTTCGCATGGCGGTCTACCTCCTCCTCGAGAAGACGCTGGGGCCGCTGGCCCCGGCCCAGCGCGACATGCTCGAGTCCGCCCGTGACGATGCCGACCGGCTGATGCGGATCCTTGACTCCCTCCTCGACCTGACCCGCCTCGAGGCGGGCGCCTCGGCGATGGACCTCCAGGACGTCCCTGTCGACGTCCTCCTTGGCGACATCGCCGGAGAGGCGCGGGCGTTCATTTCCGCGGCCGGCCGGCGCCTCGTCGTCCGGGCCGACCCCGACCTGGGCGCGGTCAGGGTCGACCAGGCGCGCCTGCGCCACGTGTTCATCAACCTCCTCTCAAATGCCGCGAAGTATTCCCCCGAAGGGAGCGTCGTCACGCTGAGCGCGGCCCTGGCCCCGCTGGGCTTCATCCGCTTTGGCGTCGGCAACGCGGGGCCGCCCATCCCCGCAGAGGCGCTGCAGCGCCTGTTCGACCGGTTCTACCGGGTGCCCGGCCAGTCCCAGCCGGGCATTGGGATTGGGCTGACAATCTCGCGCGAGATCGTCGTCGCCCACGGCGGCACCATCGCCTGCGCCAGCACGGACGAGGGCACGGAATTCCACTTCCTCTTGCCCGCCGCATAGCGGGCCCTCACGGCTTGGCGCGGTGCTTCGCGGCCCTTGCCGGCTTCTCCTCAAGGGCGCTGACGCGCGCCTCCAGGGCCTCGATCCGCGCAAGGTGCTTGCCGTCGGAATACGAGAGGATGTCGCGGACCTTGTCGCCGACCATTGCGCTCGCCTGCTCGAACTCGCGCCGGCCCTCGGCGGCGATCTTCTCGGCGATGGCCCGCGCCTCCGCGGCGCTGATCTTCCCCTGGCGCACAAAATCATCGAGGCCCTCCATGACCTTGTCCCTGGTGACAACCGCGGCCCCGAGCCCCGCCAGGAGGGTCTTTTTGAATGATTCGATCATGGCGGAGCGTAGCGCCGTTGTCCGGCATTGGCAAACGGACTCACGAGGTAGAGGCCGCAGGCTTCTCCGCGGGACCCTCGCGGACGAGGGCAAGGAACTGCTCGGCACCCCGGCTCTGGTAGCGCTGCATGTGCTTAAGGACCGCTATCTCTCGGGACGGTTCGGCGTCCGCCAAGGCCAAGTAGACCAGGCTGTCCCGGTCCTCGGGCGACTTGACCCCCTCGGGAAGGATGGAGATCCCCGCACCGATACCGACCATCGCCTTCACGGTCGCTATCTGGCCGCAGCGGGAGCCGATCTTTGGCTCAAAGTGGTGGTCGCCGCAGAAGCGACGGACCTGGGCGGCCAGGGAGCTTGAGGAGCCGAGGAGTATGAACGACTCCTCGGGAAGATCCGCCGCCGTCACCCGCTCCTTCCTCGCCAAGGGATGACCCTTGGCCACGACAAGGACAAGGGGTTCCTTCCAAAGCACTTCCACCTGGATGCTCGCCTCCTCGATCGGGAGGGAGACGAGCGCCAGGTCGAGTTTGCCCTCGAGCATCTCGGCGATGAGCGTCGTCTTGAAGTCCTCGCGTATGTTGACCTGCAGGTTGGGGTTGCGCCTGCGACAGCGCTCGATCAGCCCCGGAAGCAGGTAGGGGGCCAGGGTGGGAATGGCACCGACCGTGATCTTTCGCTCAAACGTCGGGCTGTCGCCGAGCTGCTTCGTCGCATCCTCAACCTCGAAAAGGATCCTTCGAGCCCTTTCCAGGAATGCGGTGCCGGCGTCGGTGAGGACCGCCTTGCGTCCAAGCCGATGAAAGAGCTTATGGCCCAGCTCGCGCTCCAGTTTTATAATCTGCTGGCTTAATGAAGGTTGAGCGATGTGAGAGCGGATGGCCGCCCGGGTGAAATTCCCCGTCTCCGCCACCGCAAGCACATACCGAAGCTGGCTTAATTCCATAGGTATAAACTATGGCAATCATAGTTAACTGCAACTACCATTATTAACAAGAGGGTGTATCATCCTCGTCCCTGTCCACGACGAGCAGGGACAAACCAAATACAACATATGAAAACAAACATAGTCAGTGCGGTCACCCCGGCGATTCTCGCCATAGCCGCAGTCTTGCTTTCCTTCCGTTCCCTGAGTGCTGACGAGCTCTTCGCAGGATACTTCTGCGTGGCGGGAGTCGGCGCCGTGATGGCGCTCGACTACCGGGTCAGCTGGAAACGCCTGCTGGGCCGCTAAGGCCTGGCAGTTCCCGAAGTTCAAGGGCCCGGAGAAATCCGGGCCCTTTTTCTTTGCCTACGTCCGCAAGGGGGGAGGCCCCGGGCGCTTGAGGAAGGCGGCCACGACCAGCGCGATGAGCACCCCGAAGATGAAGCCGATGACCAGCACTAAAATCGCCAGCGCGCCCGGGTTGAACATGAAGCGGGTCATCGACTCCGCCTTTTCAAGCCTGTCGCCGCTCATGCCGCTCGCATCCAGCCCGGCCAGCTTGGCCTGCAGCAGCATCTCGGCGAACGCCGGGTTGATGAAGGCATTGTAGGCGTAGGTAAAGATGGAGCTGAAGATCGACGAAAAGAGGGAGATCATCACGCCTGCGCCGAGGGCGCTGCCGTAGCCGAAGGGTTCGCCGGCGGGCACCTCGGCCCGCCTCGCCTTGATCCCGAGCGCCATGCACGTGACTGCGATGGCCAACCCGCCCAGGTTGCCAATCCGGCCCGCCGCAAGCAGCCTTGCCGGGTCGGAGTGAAACCCCAGGAAAAACAGGATCAGCGTGAGGAACGCGGCGGCCAGCGCGGAGATGAAGCCGTAAAGGAGGCAGGTTTTCATGGGGTCGAGCGTCGGGGTTGGGGCGCGGAAATCCGTTCAGGCGTCTATCCCATGCCCCCCGGGCGACTCGTCCGGGAACACGGGCCGCTCGCCGAGGCCCGGCGCCGGCGCCGGCGGCTCCGCGGCGGGCGCATGAAGGACAGGGGTCGCAGGCTTGAAGGCGGGCATCGCGGGCTTCTCGGGCGCCTCGTCGATCGCCCGCTTGAACTCCTGCTCCACGTCGCCCGCGGCCTTCTTGAACTCGCGGATCGCCTTGCCGAGCCCGCGGGCGAACTCTGGCATCTTCTCGCCGCCGAAGAAGATCAGGACGACCACCAGGATGACCACGAGCTCCGAGCCCCCGAGCGAGTCGAGGAAGGCGAGCGGAGCGAGGAGCGGTGTCATGGGAATCCTCGGTAACCTTACGGCAAACGGCCGCCCCCGCAACCCTATCCGACCGAGACGCTCACCGTGAAGGTCTCCCTGCCGCCGGGCGGGACCAGGTGGAGGCCCATCTTGTGCTCCTGCGCGTTGGCGGGGCCCATCCAGGGCTCGACGCAGTAGAATGGCGAGTCGTCTGCCTGGGTCCAGGTCACGAAGGTCGATCCTGGCGGCGGGACTGGGTCGGACCCCAGCCGGACGGTGACGTCACCGGCATGGCCCTTCTCGCCGAAAACGGCGTCGGGTCCCCGGAGCGCCGTGTGGAAGGTGTCGATCAGCGCGGGATTGTCCATCCGCTCGTCGGTCGCGAGCTTCGGGCCGGCGACGAGCTGCCCGGCGGCGTCCTGGCGCAGCCGCAGGTCGGCGGGTATGCGGATCAGGTAGTCCTTGCGCGCCGAGCCCTCGGTCCACGGCAGCTTGAAGTAGAAGTGGTGGCCCGCGCTCCAGGGCAGCGGCTGGTCGCCCAGGTTCTCCAGCGTCAGGTTGCACGTGAGGCCGAACGCCGCGAAGCGATAGGCCACGCGGAACTCGTATTGGAAAGGGTAGGAAATCCTGGCCTCCTCGCCCGGGACTAGCACCGCCTCGAAGCCCGTGGCGTCGACGCGCGTCGCCCGGAACTCCCCCTGCCTCGCAAAGCCGTGCATCGGCATCGGGCGCCTGATGCCGCACGCGTCGCGCCAGAATCCCGTCTCCCCCCTGTCGAACGAGCGCGCGCAGAACGGAAAGAGGATCGGGTTGCCGCCGCGCGCCTTGAAGAAGCCGTCGAGGGATGCGATCTCCGGCCACTGGATCACGTCGCGCACGGTGCCGTCGCCCATGGTGATGTTCCAGTTCATGAGGCGCGCGCCCTTCTCGGGCAGCGCCATGAACGTCGAGCCGCCGACGCTCCAGCGGATCAGTGTCTGTCCGAAATAGGGGATCTTCTCCATTACACGAATGAAAACCGTCACGGCGCCCAGTCAAACCCGCACCTGGCCGCGCTCACCTCCCGGAGAAGTCGAACTGTATCCTGTCATAGCCCGAGTGCCCCGTGGGGAACCGGTGCCCCTTGTACTCGATCTCGACGGCGGACAGCTCGGACGCGGTCATGTAGATCGGGACGTTCGGGTACTCGCGGCGGTCGCCCGCCTGGAGCTGGCCCTGGAAGAGCTCAACGCCGTCGGACTTGCGGACCAGCTTCACGCGCACCGGCTGCAGGGCGACGATCGAGACTATCGCAGCCGGAGCGGCGGCCTGGGCGTCCGAGATGGCGCTCGACGTCGCCGCGACGCCGTGGGTCGCCGCGGAGGACGGGCCGGAGCCGGCGAGGGACTTGATGACCCAGAAGGCGACAAGCAGGATGACGACGCCGCCCACGATCTTGCTCGCCTTGAACAGGAGCGCCGGGTCGATGGCGGGGCCCTTCGGAAGGTTCTCGCCCGGCCGCGGGAAACGCGCCTGGTGGGGCCGCTGCGAGGCCTCGCCCGAGGCGGAGTCCCCCTGCGGCTCCCCGCGCTCGTCGGGGGAGGATATCGCCAGGTCCATCCGGCCGTACACCTCGCGGCTTGGCTGGCGAACGCGCGGCTCGCCGCCGCGAAGCGCCGTGTAGTCGCTCAGTAGCCGGTCGGAGGGGATCCGCAGGTAGTTCGCATACCCGCGCAGGAAGCCGCGCGTATAGATGTCGGTCAGCCCGATCTCAAACTGGTTGCCCTCGAACTTCTGGAGGTACTCCCCGCGTATCTTCGTCGCCTCGGCGGCCTCGCGTATGGAAATGCCCTTCTTCTTGCGGGCCTCCTCGAGGCGTTCACCGATAGTCTGCATGATCGATCAGTTGCAGGTTTTCAGGGGCAGGGAAAGCAGGATTTGTCCGTCCGGGGGAATCGGCCTCACGACGCGTCCAGGTCCCCGAGTATTTCGCGCGGGCTGGAGCCGTTCTCCGGGCCGACGACCCCCTTCTCCTCCATGAGCTCCATTATCCTCGCCGCGCGGTTGTAGCCTATCCTCAGGCGGCGCTGAAGCATCGACGTGCTCGCCCGCCTCGTGGACTTGAGCACGTCGATCGCCTTGGAATACAGCTCCTCGTCGCTCCCGGTGTCCCCGTCGTCGCCCTCCTCGTCCTCGTCATCCTCGGACGCGGCGCGGTCGATCTGCTGCTGCACGGCCTGCGCGTACTGGGGCGGCCCGTTGCGCTTCAGGAACTCGACGATGTCGTGGACCTCCTCGTCGCCGACGAAGGCTCCCTGCGCGCGCACGAGCCTCGAGGTGCCCGGCGGCGAGAAGAGCATGTCGCCCCGGCCGATCAGCGTCTCGGCGCCCTTCGTGTCGAGGATCGTCCTTGAGTCCACCTGGGAGGCGACCTGGAACGCGATCCGCGAGGGCAGGTTGGCCTTGATGACGCCCGTGATGACGTTTACCGACGGCCTCTGCGTGGCGATGATCAGGTGTATGCCCGCCGCGCGCGCGAGCTGCGCCAGGCGCGCGATCGAGGTCTCGATCTCAGCGGGCGCGAGGATCATCAGGTCGGCCAGCTCGTCGATGATCGCGACGATGTAGGGGAGGTGCGCGGGCACCTCGATCTCCTCCACGCCCAGGAGGTCGATCCCCTGGAGCGAGGACTGCGCCTCGGCCTGCTCCTTCGTTTCCTTCTTCCGCGTGTTGAAGCCGACGATGTTCCTCACGTTGGCCTTCGCGAAGATCTGGTAGCGCTGCTCCATCTCCCCGAGGAGCCACTTGAGCGCCGCGGGCACCTTCTTCGGCTCGGTGACGACCGGGATGAACATGTGCGGCAGGCTGTTGAAGACCTTCAGCTCGACGACCTTGGGGTCCACCATGATGAGCCGAACGTCCTTCGGGCTCTTTGAGTAGAGGATCGAGGTGACGATCGAGTTGATGCAGACCGACTTTCCGGAGCCGGTCGCGCCCGCGATCATCAGGTGGGGCATCTTTGCGAGGTCCGAGATGAGGGGCTTGCCCGAAACGTCGCGGCCGAGGGCTATCGGGAGCTCCGCCTTTGCGGAGGCCCAGTCCTCGCTCTCGAGGAGCTCGCGCATGCCGACTGGCGTCGCATGGAGGTTCGGCACCTCGACCCCCACGGCGGCCTTGCCGGGGATGGGCGCGAGGATGCGGACCGACTGCGCGCGCATGCCGAGGGCGATGTTCTTGTCCAGGCCCGCGATCTTCTCGACGCGCACGCCCGGGGCCGGAACGACCTCGTACCGGGTGATCACCGGGCCCACGTGGATCTCGCCAAGCGACACCTCGACGCCGAACTCGCCGAGAATCCTGAGGAGGGTCTCCGCGTTGTGGCGGTGCTCCTCGTCGCTGTTGCCGGCGGCCGGCTTCGCCTGCTCCTTCAGGAGCTTCACGGGGGGGAACTCGTAGTTTTCGTCGAACGTCTGCGGCAGGACGACCTTGGCCTTCTTCGGCTCCTCCGGCTTCACGATCGTGAATGCGATCTTTGGCGCCTTCGCGTCGATCCTCGAGGCGGGGTCGGCCAGGGCCATCGGCGGCCGGGCCAGGCCGGGGCGCCCGGGGGGCTCCTCGCCGCCCCTGGCCACGAGGAGTTTCTTGGGGGGGCCGACCGGCGCGGGCAGCGGGGGAAGCGGCGGCAGGACGCCCGTCCTCTGCGCGGACTGGAGCTCGTCGCCCTTCGCCATCGCTTCGTCGCTCGCCTCCCTGTACTTCGCGCGCTCCCTCCTCCACTGCGCGAAGGTGGCCAGGATCTTCTCGATCTCCGCCCCGATGTCTTTCGTGACCACGAAGAGGAACGCGAAGGTATAGATCGTCCCGAGGAGCAGGAAGCTCCCGAACGGCCCCAGGGCGTCCGCGAGCATCCTCTGGTAGATCCTGAGTCCGACCCATCCGCCCCATGCGTTCGGGAAATAGTCATCGGGCTTCACGCGCTCGATCATCGCGAGCATCCCCGACATCGAGAGGATGCCGAACACGAGCGCGGTGACCCGCGTCGGCACCAGGTGCCGCGAGTTGCGGACCGCGACGTAGGCCATCCAGTAGAGGGCCAGCGGGATCAGGATTGTGCTGATCCCGATCGCGAAAAAGAGCACGCAGACCGTGTCCGCTCCCATCCATCCCACCCAGTTTTTTGCCGTCGGCGTCGTCGTGTGCCACAGTGTCTGGTTGGGATCATAATTGACCAGAGCCCCTGTGATGTATGTCGCTGCTATGAAACAGATTATCGCCGCCGGCCAATTGGGCCGGTAACGGGGGCCTTTGAGCGAGGAACCTCCGTTTGGATTTGAACTATCTGATTTGGGCATCTGTGCTTCCTGGCGCAGCGAAGTGCGGATTGGACGCTAGTATCCGGGCTGGTCAAATATAAACCCTCCCGACCCTTTTACAATAACCTCGATATCTGCTTTCATGCGAGAAGTTCTTCAATTCCAGCCTATTTACCAGGAGCGCGTGTGGGGTGGCCGCAGGCTTCAGACGCTCCTCGGGCGCGAGCTGCCGGAGGGCCCGCCGATAGGTGAAAGCTGGGAGATCGTGGACCGTCCGGAGGCCCAGTCGCGTGTCAGGGGGGGCCGCTTCGGCGGCAGCACGCTGCGCGACCTCCTTGAGCACCACTCCCCCGAGATCATGGGGCCCAAATGGGGAAAATCCGCCCCCTTTCCGCTCCTCGTCAAGTGGCTCGACTGCTCCGACCGCCTCAGCCTGCAGGTCCACCCGCCAGCCTCCGCCGCGCCGGCCCTCGGGGGCGAGCCAAAGACGGAGAACTGGTACGTCGCCCACTCGGCGCCGGGCGCCTCGCTCTTTGTCGGCCTCAGGCCGGGAGTGACGCGCGCGAAGTTCGTGAAGGCCGTCGCCGCCGGCACCGCCGAGGAGTGCGTGAACAAGATCTCCGTAGCCGCGGGCGACTCGATCCTGGTCCGCAGCGGGCAGGTCCACGCGATCGACGCCGGCAACCTGATACTCGAGATCCAGCAGAACTCCGACACGACCTACCGCCTCTACGACTGGGGCCGCGTCGGCCTGGACGGCAGGCCGCGCACGCTCCATGTCGACGAGTCCCTCCGCTCGATCCTCTGGAAGGAGGGCCCGCCCGACCTGGTGCGGGCCGCGCCCACCTCGGGCACGATCGCGTCCTGCGACGAGTTCTCCATCAGGAGGGTCGNNCGGAAAGGGCGAGAGGGTGCGCTTCCCGCCGGGGGAGCAGCCGAGGATCCTGAGCGTCGCCGCCGGCGGCGTCACGCTGACCGGCCCGGCGCCCGCAAAGTCGCTCGCGATGGGCGACAACGCGCTCCTTCCCTGGTCGGCGGACCTCGAGTTCGAGGCGCCGGAGCCCTCGATCCTCCTCGTCACGGAGGACTTCGCTTGAGCGGCCTCGCGAGGACGGGCCTCGTCGTCGCCGGGTTCCTTGCCCTGGCGGCGCTCGCATGGATGGTCTTCCTGCCCGCGATCATCGACCGCGAGCTCGGGGCGGCCACGGGCTTTGACTTCCACGTCGCCGTGCTGAGGGCCGATCCCTTCACGGGGCGGGTCATCGTCCGGGGCCTTTCCGCCACGAACCCGCCGTCC
>PMSP01000010.1:200-3186 GCA_003168315.1 Opitutaceae bacterium | reverse complement strand
TGAAGTGGCCGAACGCGTCCCGCGGGACCTCCAGCCCCTTGGCCGTGAGCTCGGCGACTATCTCCTCCACGCCGGCGCCCTCGGAAATGAAGATGTTCACGTTGTCCTGCCGGTCCATGATCGCCTTCAGGCGGACCGCCTCGGCCGCGAGGTCGACATGCATCTCCGGGATGTAGATGCCGTGGATATCGACCCTCTCTTTCGACAGGCCGAGGCCAGGGACATAGTCCTGGCGCGCGATCAGGTCGCGGTAGGAGCGCGCGGTCGCGGCCGTCAGCCAGCCGCAGTTTCTGCCCATCACCTCATGGACGATCAGCATGCGCGGGTTGGCGCCCCGTTCCCCCACCACGTTCGAGAAATACCTGGCCCCCTGCTCGGCGGCGGTCCAGGCGCCGAGCGACTGGCGGATGGGATAGACGTCGTTGTCTATCGTCTTGGGAAGCCCGATCACCGTCAGGTTGTAGCCGTTTTTCGCGAGGAATGCGGCAAGGTCGGCCGCTGCGGTGTTGGTATCGTCGCCGCCAACAGTGTGCAGCACGTCGACACCGTCCCTGACGAGCTGGTCGGCGGCGACCTGTTGCGGGTTCTGTCCCTCCTTGACCAGCCCGCGCTTCACGCAGTCCTTGGCATTGGTGAGCTTCACCCTGCTGTTGCCGATGGGGCTCCCGCCGTAGCGGTGGAGCACGTGCGCCGACGCGCGGATCTCCGGCGTCACCGGGCAGCTGTCCCCCAGGAGCACTCCCTTGTAGCCTCCGCGGTAGCAGAGGATCTCAATCTCGGGCGCTATCTCGGAGTAGCGCTCGATGAGGCCCCCGATGGCGGAGCTGAGGCACGGGGCGAGGCCGCCCGCGGTAAGGATGGCCACCTTCCGTGGTTTCATGGGCGCAATCATGGGCCCAATGACGATGAGCGCGCAAGGCTGCAGGAATGCGCGCTAGTTGGGAAAGACGCCGAAGTCATCCGGCAAATCGTTCAGTATCAGGTAAAAATGGTCGGGCCGGAGAGATTCGAACTCTCGACCTCTTGCACCCCATGCAAGCGCGCTACCAGGCTACGCTACGGCCCGAACAAGAGAAAGGTCAGCAAGACCCGCGCTTCGGGCTGAAGCAAGAGCAAATCGCGCAGGTGTGGCCGTCGCATCCCCGCGCGGTGCAGTGCTCCCTCCCGAAATAGATCATCCTGAGGTGCAGCTTGTTCCACGTCGACTCGGGGAAGAGCGCCTTCAGGTCATGCTCCGTCTGGACGACATTGCGGCCGCTTGAGAGTCCCCACCGCTTGGCGAGGCGGTGGATGTGCGTGTCCACCGGGAATGCCGGAACGCCAAACGCCTGGGACATGACGACGCTTGCGGTCTTGTGCCCGACTCCCGGGAGCTCCTCCAGCTCCTCAAAGGTGCTCGGGACGGCTCCGCCGTGCTTCTCGACCAGGATCCTCGAGAGTCCCGATATCGCCCTGGCCTTCTGCGGCGACAGGCCGCACGGGCGTATGATCCTCTGGATTTCGCCGACGGGCACCCGGGCCATCTTCCGCGCGGTGTCGGCCAGGGCGAAGAGCTCCGGCGTCACCAGGTTGACCCGCTTGTCCGTGCACTGCGCCGAGAGCACCACGGCCACGAGAAGCGTGAAGGCGTCCCGGTGGTCGAGCGGTATCGGCGTCCGCGGGTACAGGGTCTCCAGTGTCCGCTCCACGTAATCCGCCCGGGATTGTCGCGTTGGGAATCTCGTCTTTGCCATCGGGCAAC
Source organism: Opitutaceae bacterium (assembly GCA_003168315.1). Taxonomy (GTDB): domain Bacteria; phylum Verrucomicrobiota; class Verrucomicrobiia; order Opitutales; family Opitutaceae; genus Palsa-1447. Next base: position 1,445 of record PMSP01000010.1, on the reverse strand, counting down.
ATTCTAGGCGATATTAGGCGCGTATTGACGTCCTCCCGGTCTAAATCGCGTTCGCGATTTTGGCCGGGATTCCCGAGTCCGGCAGCACAATGGATTTAGTGCGCCGTCCGGGCAGGTATTCGCTTCGACGGCCGCGCTTGGGCGGGCCTCCACGAACAGGCACGGCGGTCCCGCCGCGCTGAATGATTTCCANNGCGAGACATGGTCGCAACAGGAGCAGCGCTGGGAGCTATAGGCCGGATCGACCTGGACGGTCTTGCCGTTTGCCCAAAGGGCCTTGTAGAGCAGCTGGCGGCGGGTTTCCCCCATTCCCTGCGCCAGAAGCCCACGGTTTAATCCGGCCTTGCGGCGGACGCTTTTGCCCGGGGATTCGACCGTTCCCCGGGCGGATTGGGTCATGGACTTGATGGCCAGGGCCTCGAACGCAATCAGGCCGTGGTTCTTGGCCAGTTGCGTTGTCAGCTTATGGCGGGCATCCATGACCCGGGAAATGATATGGCGCTGGTAGCGCCGGCGCCGAAGGAGCGCCTTCGCATGGCGGCGAGAGCCGCGGGTCCGGCGGGCGACTGTTCGAGCCATGCGACGCAGGGTTGCCTCCTCGGCCGGCGTCGCCACCGGCAAGGAGACGATCCTCTCGCTCCCGTCCGAGGCCACTATCGCGGCCGAATGCACCACGCCTACGTCCAGGCCGATCGCGGGACCTGTCGGCGCAGCGGAAAGAGCGTACTCTTCCTCGATCAGGACCGAGCACTGCCAATGGCCGGCAACGCACTTGACGGTGACCTGCTTAACTACGCCGGGGATCGGGCGACCGTGACGGCGCAACTTCACCCACCCGAGCTTCGGCAGCTTGATCGCCCGGCCATTGACCTCCAGCTGCTTGGGGTCCGGGAACCGAAAACTTGGCGTCCAGCGGCCTTTCCGGCGAAACCGCGGATACCTGGCCACCTTGGCAAAAAAGCGGTCGAAGGCGCGGTCCAGGTCCTTCAGGGCCTGCTGCAGGCAGTGGTACGGTGCCTCCTTGAGGAAAGGGCATGTTTCCCGCAGTTGGCTGAGATAACCCGCCAGATGATTGTAGCCCAGGGAACAGGCGACACCCGTCGCGCCGGAGCACTGTACCGCCAACCAAACGTCCTCCCGGTAGCCGAGAGCCCAGTTAAAGACATACCGGCTGCAGTCCCCGATCCGACCCAAGAACGCCTCCTGCTGCCGATCAGGCTCCAGCCGGAAAACCAGGGCCCTCAG
>PMSP01000010.1:0-155 GCA_003168315.1 Opitutaceae bacterium | reverse complement strand
GCACACCTTCGTCCAAGTCTGCTCCAAGATGGGCTGCGTGCTCAAGGAATTTGACGGCGAAGACGACCATGTGCACCTCCTGGTCGAGTTTCCGCCCAAGCTGGCCGTTTCACGGCTGGTAAATTCCCTGAAACTCGTGTCAACGAGGCTTCTGA
>PMSP01000289.1 GCA_003168315.1 Opitutaceae bacterium | reverse complement strand
ACGCCCTGCACGTCGACGCTCATGACGAGGTTTTTCCCGAGCAGGATCGGCCCGAGGACGCTGGCGGCAAGGGTCCCGTAGCGCCGGTCGCCGTGGACCCACGCCCATTCCAGGAACTCGCCGGCGGCGACCTTGGCGTCAAACTGCGCCGGCTTGAAGAAATGGTAGTGGACGCCGTCGACCTCGCCCTGGCGCGGGGAGCGCGTCGTGCTGGTGACGACCCGGGTGAAGCCCATGCCGGCGGCCACCAGCCGGTCGCAGAGCGTGCTCTTGCCCGAGCCGGCGGGGCCGGCAACGACGAGGAGGATGGGGCTCACCGCGCCGGGACGCTGGGCGGCCTTGGCAGTCATCGGAGCGCGAAGGCGGCGCCGCAGAGGACGAAGCCGTAGGCCACGAGGAGCCCCCCGAGGCCCCGCGAGCGGCCGGTCCTCGCGAAGAGCCAGTTGAAGAAGTCGCGGAGCCTCCACGGCTGGGCCCCGAGCCAGATCGCCAGCGAGATGGCGACGTAGACCAGCGAGACCATGAAGAGGCGCAGCGGGTGGTCGTACCTCATGTAGGCCGCGCCGAGGAAGGGCTCGGCGGCAAGGAGGACGAGCGCGCTCGCCCCGCGGACGCCGAGGAAGTCCGGGACGCACTTGAACGCGAGGATCGCGACCGCGGCGAACCCGGCGAACAGGTAGAACCGGTACTCGCCGAAGTCGGCGTTGGAGAGGTGCAGGATGTTGTAGAGGAACCAGGCGGCGGCGGCGCTGAAGACGACGTAGCCCACCGAGGCCGACCTCGGGAAGGCCCGGATGGCCGCCTTGGCTCCCGTCGCGTCGAGGAGGAGCGGGGCGCCGAGCGCGATCAAGAGGAGGCCGGGGAACAATGAGGCGGCGAAAAGTGACATGGGCCTCAGAGTGACGCGGCGGGCTCCGGCGATTGCAAGCCGTCGCGGGCGAGGACCAGGTCCCCGTAGAGCGTGCTCACGCTGGCCCTCGTGATCTCGACCGGGACGAGGGTCCCCACCAGCCGGGGGGCCGACTCGAAGACCGTGGTCCGGTTGCCGCGGGTCCTGCCCATGAAGCGCTGCCCCGTCTTGTCCGGACCCTCGACAAGGACCTCCTGGACCGTCCCCACGAGGGCCTGGCTCCGGCGGAGCGAGCCCTCGCGCAGGACCTCGAGGAGCACCCGGTTCCTCTCCTCCCGGACCTCGTCCGGCACCTGCCCCGGCATCGACGCGGCGGGGGTCCCGGTCCTCACCGAGTACTTGAAGATGTACGCCATGTCGTAGTTCACGGCCTGGCAGAGCGCGCGGGTCTCCTCGAAGTCCTCGTCGGTCTCCCCGGGGAACCCGACGATCACGTCGGTCGAGAAGGCCATCGCCGGCTGCGCGGCGCGCAGGGACTGGACGATCTCGAGGTAGCGGGCGCGCGTGTAGGGCCGCTTCATCGCCCTGAGTATCCTGTCGCTGCCGGACTGGACGGGCAGGTGGACGTGCTCGCCCAGGCTGGGGAGCCTCGCGAACGCGTCCGCGAGGTCCTGCCTGAACCCGCGCGGGTGCGGCGAGGTGAACCGGATGCGCTCGAGGCCGGGGACGGCGTTCACGCGGTCCAGCAGCTGGACGAAGGGGGAGACGCCGCCGGTATGCGGGTAGTCGCGCCGGCCGTAGCTCGTGACGATCTGCCCGAGGAGCGTGATCTCGCGGGTCCCGCGGGCCGCCAACTCCTCGCATTCGCGCACGATGTCGTCCATCGGGCGCGAGCGCTCGTCGCCGCGCGTCGTGGGGACGATGCAGAAGGCGCAGTCCATGTTGCAGCCCTGCTGGATCGACACGAAGGCGCACACGCGTCCCTCCCCGTCGTCCATGTGGTCCCGGATCGTGTTCTGCGAACCCTCCTCCTCGGCCGTGTCGACTATGGCCTCGCCGAGGGGGATTCCCGACTCGCGGGCGGCCCTGAGGTTGTCCAGGTAGTCGGGGACCCGGTGGAACTTCTGGGTGCCGACGATCAGGTCCACGTCGGGCAGCCGGTCGAGGAGCCCGGCGCCCCGGTTCTGCGCCATGCAGCCCAGGATCCCCAGGACAAAGTCCGGGTTGCGCTTCTTCCTTGAGAGGCTGTACCCCGCCTTGCCGATCGCCTTCTGCTCCGCGGCGTCCCGGACGCTGCAGGTGTTCAGGAGCAGCACGTCGCACTCATCCTCGTCCGCGACGATCCGGTAGCCGCGGGCGCGAAGCATCGCCGCGACGGCCTCGCTGTCGCGTTCGTTCATCTGGCAGCCGTAGGTCTTGATGTGGACCCTGTTCATGTGCGCGGGGGGAGTTACCTAAATGACTGTCAAAATGCGGGTCAAACGAGGAATTGCCCCGCCGACACCGGGCGGGGGGCCATTGTTCCCCGGTTCCGGGGCGGCTCGGGGGCCTCAATTCTGTTCGCCAAGGGCGGCCCCTTCGCTTTGCTCGCCGTAATGGGATTCTTCGACCGCCTGGCCGGCAAACCCGCCTCTCCCGCCCCCGGGAACGAAAACGAGGCGCCGTCCGCGCTCGACCCGTCCCTCTCCGGGGTCGCGCCCCGGCTGATCACCGCCCGCGAGAAGCTCGACCAGAAGGACCTTGCGGGCGCCATGGCCATCTACGAGGACGTGATCGCGACCGCGGGGGACCGCGCCGACGTCCTCGTGACGGTCTCGGGCGACCTCGGGGCGACCGGCTACATCCCGCAGATCATAGAGCTCATAGCCCCGCGCTACGACGCGACCCGCCACGGGCCGGCGACCGGGATAAACCTGATCCAGGCCTACCTCGCGGTGCGCGACCCGGATGCCGCGCAGCACGTCCTCGACATACTCTTCGCCCTGAAGCGCCCGGAACTCGACGACCGCCTCCACGGGTTCTCCAACGCGATCGCCGAGCTGATGAACAACGGCGACCTGCAGGGGATGCCGAAGTTCGACACGCGGGCGGCCGACGAGGCCGCCGCCGTCGGCGTCGCGCTCGTCTCGATCAGCAAGCCCATCTGGTCCTACGGCCTCGAGTCGGTGGCCGAGATACTCCCGAACAAGGAGGGGAAGCTGCGCCGGGTCGCCTTCACCCAGCTCTCGCTCCCGACCGCCTACCCCGACCCCGAGGCCGCCATGAAGCTGCCCGAGGACGAGCTCGGGAGGCTCTCCCGCGCCCTGCCCCTCTGGTTCGCGGAGACGTTCTATTTCTCGCCGCTCTACTCCCCGATCGCGGCCCTGGGCTGCATGCACGAGCCCGGCGGGGTCCGCCGGCCGATGATCTTCTCGACGGAGTGGACGGTCGACAACCTGAAGAAGCTGATCGAGACGACGCCGAGCGGCCTCGACTACATCTTCACGGGGACGCTCCGCAGGGAGGGCCCCGAATTCATCCTCATCCTCAGGGTCTGGGAGGTGAAGAAGCTGCGCGAGCGCAAGCAGTTCACGATCCGCTGGACGGCGGCGACCGCCGACGCGGAGCTGACCAAGCTCCATGAGTACATCCGCGCGTTCATGGAGTGGTCCGCGTACCCGGAGGGCTCGGGAATCCCCTATGCCGCGCCCTCCACGCCGAGCGTCTGGCTGGACGCCCTCGGGGCTCTCCTCGGGATGTTCCTGGTCGAGAAGAAGCTCATGCCGAAGGACCAGCTGCCCCCGCTCGCGCCGGTCTTCGACGCCTTCGCCACGCATGTCTTCAGCCCCCCGGCGTCATCGCTTGCCTGGGTTTCCCTGCGCCTCAAGGCCGCGTCGCTTGGCCTGGAGCCCACCCTCTCGGAGGTGCTCATGAGCCGCCACCCGGCGGTTGTCCGCGCCCGCGCGCTGATCAGCGCCTGAGGGCGGCGTCCGCCCGCCTGGCATGCACCAGCCCACGTCCGACCTGCGCATCCGCGCGACGCGGCCCCTCCCCCCGCCGGCGACCCTGGAGTCCGAGATCCCGCTGGACGACGCGGGCTCCGCCCGGGTCGCCCGCGCGCGCCGGGAGATCGCGTCCATCATCGCCGGGAGGGACGACCGCCTCCTCGTGGTCGTGGGGCCCTGCTCCATCCACGACCCATCGGCCGCCGTCGAGTACGCGGCGCTCCTTCAGGCCGCGGCCGAGCGCCACCCGGGCGACCTCCTCGTCGCGATGCGGGTCTACTTTGAGAAGCCGAGGACCGTGGTCGGGTGGAAGGGGCTGATCAACGACCCGAACCTCGACGGGACATTCCAGATCGGCAAGGGCCTGCGCTCGGCGAGGAGGCTCATGGCGGACATCACCGCCTCCGGGCTCCCGATCGCGACCGAGTTCCTCGACACCACCCTCGGGCAGTACTACGCGGACCTCGTCAGCTGGGGCGCGATCGGTGCGCGCAC
>PMSP01000266.1 GCA_003168315.1 Opitutaceae bacterium | reverse complement strand
GAGTAGTTGACTAATTAGCTATATTTGAGGGAGAAAAAAGGCGCACGGATCTCGTGCGCAGTGTGAGGTGAATTGGGAATTAGCGCTGGGTTGCGAGCTCGGGAGCGGCGGTACCCGGGGTGGCCTTCACCCGGAGGAGCCCGAGCGCCATCGCGGGAAGCTGACGCAGGACCTCAGGGTCGTCCATGATCCGGGCCTGGCTCACGAGGCCCTCGAGGAGCGCCAGGAGGGCGAGCGATTCCTGGGCGGGATCGCAGGGCTCGATGACACCCTGGGCCACCGCGTCGCGGATGGCGGACTCGTAATAACGGCGCTTGCGGGAGACGAGATGGCGCACGGCGGCGGAGACATCCACCTCCTGCGTGCTGACCTCCGACCCGACCGAGCACACGAGGCAACCGAGCACCTTCCCGAACTTGGCCTTGATCGCCTTCTGCCCGGCATAGATGGTCTCAAGGTGGTTGGTGATCCGGACGAGGGGATCGACCGAAGGGGAGAAGCAATGGTCGAGCGTCGGCTTCCATGTCTCCTTCCAGAGCATCTCCAGGGCCGCCACCGCCAGCTCCGCCTTCGACTTGAAGAAGTAGTAGAAGCTGCCCTTTTTCACGTCTGCCCGCTGGCAGATCTGGTCGATCGTGACCGAGCCGTAGCTTCCCTCCCACATGAGGTCGAGGGCGGCCTGCTTCAGCCTTTGGTCCGCGTCTGAGGTTCTTCCCATGCGTCTATGTATAGTTGACTAATTAGCTAGTGCAAGCGTTTTCTTCTCTTTTTTTGGGAGAGGGTTTCCTTCCCCTTGTCTCGCCGATCGATTCGCCATCCTGACGGGTCAGATCGACTTGTTCCGCAGGCGCAGGGCGTTCGTGATGACGCTCACCGAGCTCAGGCTCATCGCCGCTCCCGCGATCATCGGGTTGAGGAGGAGGCCAAACAGGGGATAGAGGAGGCCTGCCGCGATCGGCACCCCGAGGGCATTGTAGAAAAAGGCGAAGAACAGGTTTTGCCGGATATTGCCGGTCGTGGCGCGGCTCAGGTGGAGCGCCCGGACGAGGGCCCCCAGGTCGCCCTTCACGAGAATGAGGTCGGCGCTCTCGATAGCCACGTCGGTTCCCGTCCCCATGGCGATTCCGACATCCGCCTCCGCCAGGGCCGGGGCGTCATTCACGCCGTCGCCCGCCATCGCGACGGTAGCTCCCCTCGACTTGGCCGCCGCCACAAGCGCCAGCTTTCCCTTGGGATCGACGTTGGCGTGGACCTCGTCGATGCCGGCCAACTTGGCGACGATTCCCGCCGTCCGGGCGTTGTCACCGGAGGCCATGACGACGCGGACGCCGAGGCGGTGCAGTTCCTGGACGGCCTCCCCGGCGCCCTTCTTGACCGGGTCGGCGACGCCGATCAGGGCGAGCATCCCCTTTTCCACGGCCACGAGGATCACGGTCTGCCCCTGATCCCGCAGCCTCCCGGCCTGCGCCTCCCAGGTTTCCCCGATCACGACGCCGGCGGCCGCCAGCCAGCCTTCCTTCCCGATGCGGACCGTGTTCCCGTCGATCCGCCCCGAGACCCCGTTCCCCGGGACGGACTCAAAATGATCCACCGCCTGCAGGTGCAGCCCGCGCGCCTCCGCGGCCACGACGACCGACCTGGCGAGCGGGTGCTCGCTCTGGCTCTCGAGGGAGGCCGCGGAGGCGAGCGCCCGGCCCTCGTCGCCGCCCGGCCCGGTCCAGATGCTGACGACCTTCGGCCGTCCCTCGGTCAGGGTGCCGGTCTTGTCCACGATGATGGTCCGAACCTTTCCCAGCGTCTCCAGGGCCGCGGCGCTCTTGACGAGGATCCCCTCCTGGGCGCCCCGGCCCACGGCGACCATGATGGAGATCGGCGTCGCGAGCCCGAGCGCGCAGGGGCAGGCGATGATGAGCACGGCGATGGCGTTCACCATCGCATGCAGGTAGCGCGGCTCGGGTCCCCAGTGGGCCCAGGCGGCGAACGAGACGGCGGCCGCGGCGAGGACGACCGGGATGAAGACGGCGGAGACCCTGTCGACAAGCTTCTGGATCGGGGCGCGGCTGCGCTGGGCCTCGGCCACCAAGTGGACGATCTGCGAGAGAACCGTGTTTTCGCCGACGCGCTTCGCGCTCATGAGGAAGCTGCCGGTCCCGTTGATGGTGGCGCCGGTCGCCTTGTCCCCCGCGTGCTTCTCGACGGGAAGAGACTCTCCCGTGATCATGGACTCGTCGATGGCGGTCGATCCCTCGGTGATCCTGCCGTCGACCGGCACCTTCTCGCCGGGCCTGACCCGCAGGATGTCGCCCACCTGGACGTCCCCGGCGGGGACCTCCTCTTCCCGCCCGTCCCGGACCCAGTGGGCGGTCTTGGGCGCCTGATCAAGGAGGGCGCGCAGCGCGAAGCTCGTGCGCCCTCGCGCCCGGAGCTCCAGGACCTGCCCGAGGAGGACGAGGGTCGTGATCACCGCCCCCGCCTCAAAATAGACGGGCGCCACGCCATGGGAAATATAGGCGGCCGGGAAGCGGCCGGCTGCAAGGAGCGCGAAGACGCTGTAGGTCCACGCGGTCCCGACGCCGAGCGCGATCAGGGTGAACATGTTCAGGTTCCCCGTCCGGATGGATGACCACGCCCGTGCAAAGAAGGGGAAGCCGGCCCACCAGACGACGGGTGTGCTGAGGACCAGCTGGATCCACTGGGAGATCCGCGGCGGGATGACGCCGGCGAGGGGCATTTCCCCCATGGCCAGCACGAAGACCGGCACGGCCAGGACCAGGCCGATCCAGAACCGCCGGCTCATGTCGACGAGCTCCCGGTCCTCCCCTTGGTCCTCGGGGATCCCCATCGGCTCGAGGGTCATTCCGCAAATGGGGCAATTGCCCGGGTGGTCCTGCCTGATCTGGGGATGCATCGGGCAGGTGTAGATCATGCGGCGGTGGCCAACCATAGCCGCAATCCTCGCCGTTGCCACCGCTCACACGGAAATATCCCCACCTCGACGACGGGCAACGGGACTCGAACCTGTGAGTCGCTGCGATGAAGCTTCAGGGTTCCCGGGAAAGGGCCAAACCCCTGCGACGCCCCGTTATTTCGCAAGCGGCCTAGTGACGGAAGCTGATGCCGGCCAGCGCCTCAATATTGCTCGAGGCATGGTTGAGCCCGAGGTTGACGCCGGCGTCGAGCACCACGTTCTTCGTGAGCGGATAGGTCCCCCCGACGTCCAGGGTTTGGGGCACTCCGGCATGCCTCTCCGACGAGAGGTTGGAGGCGTACTCAAGGTAGATGTCCAGATTGGCGAAGACTACCCGGTCCACCGAGACCGAAGCCGGAAATCCAGCGACGTAGCCTGTGTTGGCGGTGGTGCGCTCCTGGGACAGCGCGGCCTGAATGCCCAGGTGGAATCCGTCGGGCAGGTTCGCCAGGAAAGGCACCCCGACCGAGGCCTCAAACCGGCCGTTGCCGATGCCGCTTTGGGCCGTCGGAAACTTGCACTGCGGTTGAATGGCCAGCGCGGTGGACCCCGCTTCGTCGCCCCCGTCGTCGCCCCATAGGTTCAGCTTGCCGCCGACAACCGTGTCTCCGAAGCCGCTTGTGCGGGAGGTCTCATGGTTGGAGAAATCCTGGTCGCGTTCGGTGTCGTAGGCCTCCACCGCGAGGTTGAACTCCAGGTTGTTCAGGATTCCCAGGCGAAGGTTGAACTGGCCGAAGTCGAATTCGTCCGAGCGCACGCTCTCACCCGCGGAGTCAGTGCTATAGTGTGCATAGTCGAGGAAGCCTGTCTCGAGCTGCCAGTGTCCGGCGTCGATCGTGTGCGGCGTATTCGTGACATTGGGCCGATCGGTATCCATGTCGCGGAGCTGGGTGTCCGGCACCGGGTCGAACAGCGTATATTGCCACTTGTCCGGAGGCGGCGGGACAGCCGGGGTCTCATCGCCCCGGGCAATCCTCGCCAGCGCGGCTAAGAGCAGGATTGTCAGGCGAAGTGGCGATGGGCCTTTCAATTCTTGGATTCTGGTTGCTCCGTTCGGACGATGCGCATGTTGGACCAGCATAACGCATGCGCCAAACTTTCCGAGCGGCCATCAATGCGCGCGCCTTGCTGCGCGCTGGGGAAAAATCAGAATGCATCCCACGATGACGGCAAGAAGGGCCGCCGAGGCGGAGATGCGGCTCAGGTCCAGTCCGCCTGCGCTGGTGGGCTTGTCCAGGAAATCCCCGACCACGGCCCCGAGCGGGCGGGTGAGGATGAAGGCCGTCCAGAAGAGCGCCGTCCGCGAGATTCGGGTCCAGAGGTAACCCGCCGTCACCAGCGCGAGGAGGGATCCGAAAACGACGGCGGCCCCCAGGTAACCGAGGCCCGCGGAGTCGGCGGTCCAGTCGCCCAGCGCGGTCCCGAGGGTCTGCGAGAACATGATCGTGACCCAGTAGAACATCTCGGCCCTGGGCGAACTGACCGAGACGATCGCGATGGTCCCGAGCGTGCGGTGCCAGAGCCAGAGCGATCCCAGGAGCAACGCCAGGAGCAAGGACGAGCCCCCTGCATATCCGATCCCAAGGGAGCGGTCGGCAAAGTCGGCCAGGGTCGTCCCCAAGGTCGTGGTTGCGATGATCGTGGCCCAATATAGCAACGCGTGGAACCTTTTCGCCGAAATCTGCGCGCCGACCATAACCAGGAAGAGGGCTGCAAAGATGCCGGTGCTGAGCAGGTAGCCCAGATTCATCGACATGGAAAGCGTGTCCCCCGCGGTCTCCCCAAGGGTGGTGGCGGCAACCTTTATGATCCAGAAGACGAGCGTGANNTCAACATGCGGTCCACCGGCTTGCTCATCTGCCTTAGGATGAAATCTGGAGCCAACCGGCTCATGAACTTCAGCTGGTTGCTCTGCCCAGGCCGGATCTCATATTTGTCCTGCTCGATCCCGATTAGTGCAACTCGAACCATTTCATCCACCTTCATGATGGAAATACCCTTCATGTCTTCGGGATCAAAGTCAGCCAAGAGTTCCGTCTGAGTGGCGGGGGGAGCCAGCTCAAACACCTTAACATTAGTCAATTTCAACTGCACGCGAAGGGAAAGCGTGTAGGAATGGAGCGCGGCCTTGGTCGAGCAATAGACCGGTGCCGTCGGGAGGGGCACAAAGGCAAGCCCTGAGCTGACGTTCACAATGGCGCCATGGGGCTTCTTCCTGAGGTGGGGCAGGAACGCTCTGACCATCCGAATGGGCCCCTTCAGGTTGATGTCGATCTCCTGGGTGAAATCCTCCTGCGGACTGATCTCCGCGTTCAAATTGATCGTCCTCATTACCCCGGCATTGTTGATGAGGAAATTGAGTCCCGGAAATTCACGGGTGACTTTGTCGCAAAGAGCCTGGATTTCCTTGGTCTGGCTCACGTCGCTTTGAATCACGTGAACCTGCGGAAACTGCTTTTTTGCCTGGTCCAGCTTCTCCTTGTTCCGTCCTGTGACGATGACTGTGTTCTGCCTGTCAAGCAGCTGCTTCGTCAGTTCCAAACCGATTCCGCTGGTTCCACCTGTAATCAGGATTGTGTTCCCGTCCAGTTGCATGGGCCTGATTTTAGGAGGCGCCGCGCCATCCGTCTATGCCTATTCACCGAATAATGGAGCGAATGGCCGCAATCGCAGCTCCGGTCACAACCGGCGAAATTCCCGGCGGTCGCCGCGCGAGGAAGGCCGCGGCAATGGCACCTGAAGATGCCGCTCCAGCCGCCCTAATTCGGCGGCCATTCCTCCAGTTCGGCTGTCAGACAGATCCCGGTGCCGGCACCTGCGCGAATCGCATCACTTGACCGTCAGGACGCCCTTCATTCCGCTCTGGTAGTGCGCGGGAAACGTGCAGAGAAACGGGTAGTCGCCGGGCACCATGGGCGCCTTGAAGTCGGCTTCCCCCGACTTCCGCGGCCCGAGAATGTCGATGTGGGCGATGACCTCGTCGGCAAGCGACGCGGGGATGTAGCCCGAGTCCTTCGCGGTTATCGCGGCCGCGACGAACGCATCCACATCGGTGCCCGCCTTCAGGAGCACCCAATTGTGCCCCATGACCTCCTTCGGCTGNNGTGTCGCCCGCGGTGATGTCGATCTCGCGCGGGCCCGGGGGTGCGGATGCCGTCGTGGAAGAGTCCTTCTGTCCGCATCCTGAGACGACAAGGGCGGCCAGAACGGTTGCAATGAAAAGGTGCGATTTCATGGGGGGGATTCCGGTTACTTTACGATCAGGTAGCCCTTCATCCCCGCCATCGAGTGCCCGGAGCACGAGCAGATATAGGGGTACTTGCCGGGCTTCATCGGCGCGCAAAATGTGACTTCACCCGTTTCCTTAGGCCCCAGGAGCGGGATGGAAGCCAGGACGTGCGATTGCAATGCCTTGGGCTCGTACTCGCTAGACCGGGCCGAAAGAGCCGTCGTCGCATAGGGGGTGGCCTCCGACTCGCTATCCAGGAGGATCCAGTTGTGTCCCATCCCATCCTTGGGCAGCGTTCCCTCGTTCGTAAGTTGAACGTGGATCTTCTGTCCGGGGGTCGCATCGATCTCCTTGACGCTGAATTTCAGGGAGTCGTTGGCCACAATGGCGACGGACTTTTCATCATCGGCCGCGCGGGCGGACGGCTGGGATGCGATCGTCGCTATAGCGAGGAGCATGCCTGCCGGAATTAGGGCGAACTTGAGGTTTGTGATTTTCATGGGTTGATTTTGTTCGGAAGGGGATGAGCGCTGGGTCAGAAGACGATCCATGTCTCAAGATAGAGCGTGTTGTTGGCGCTGGCGGTGCGCCCGGCCCCGTCGATGTTCGAAGTGGAGCCGTCAAAGCGGTTGTAGATGACGTATTGGAGCGATATCTTGATGTTGCTTCTGGGCCAGAAGGACGGGCCGGTGCCCTTGTTCAGGGGAAGAAAGTTGGCCGACAGGATGAACCCGTTGCTGTTGGGCGCCCCGGTCTGGCTGGTGGGGTACGCCAATGAGTCGCTCGAGCCATTTGTGACGAAGTACTGCGCCGCGCAGCCGTAGGTCTTGTCCCAAAGGTAGTCGATCGTGCCCTTGAACTCGGTGAGCGAGTCGGAACCGTTCGACGTGTTGCCTAGGGCCTGGCTCGCCGCCCATGTGTCATGCTCATGTATTGCGGTGACCATTGTGGTGATGTCATTGGCCCCGGACGACCTCTGGATCTGGGAGTCGATGCCGACGTCGACGATCCTGTCCTTGCCGGCGCTCGAGTCCTGCCCGGGGTAGGTGTCTGCCGCCAGGCCAAAGAGCCCTATCTCGCCAGTGGTGGTGTCGCTTATCGGCTTTGTGTAGGCCGCTCTCCAATAGGGGGCGGCACCCGTGATTTCCGTTTCGCCCGTCGGATCCACGCCCAGGGCGCGCAGGTACTTGGACCCGACGTTCCTATAGGCGCCGACGTCGAGATAGACGCTGCTGTCGATCATGACGTAGGTGCCTATCCCAGCCACCTGCTGGGCCAGCCCGCCGTCGATCAGCGTGCCCGCGGCAGGCGTCGGGGCCAACCCGGAGCCGGAGAACGGAAAGCCCCAGGCTGGAGTGCTGTTCCAGGGATCCTGGAGGGTGGGGTTGTTGTTCATATACGCGCCGTACTGCAACGAATGACTGCCGATCGCGCCGACATCGGCGTAGCGGACCTCGGTGTTGTCCCAATTCCATGCCTTTCCGACGCCGTCGTACGTGGTCTGCGAGAATATCCCGAACTTGTTCAGGAACGTGGCCACGTCGGGGCTGCAGAATTTCGTCGCGTACGGGCCGAAGAGCCGCCCCGCGTAGAATATGCTGAACTGCGTCACGGCGAAATTGTTGTTGTTGGCGAACCCCGGCGCCGCCCCCCCGGGCTGCCCGACCTGCGTGTTGGTGAATGACGGCTGAAGCATGAAGGCGATCGGAGGGAGATCGGTGCTGTCCGCGCTCATCGTGTATCCGCTCAGCTTGAACTGCCGCCCAAATTCGTTGAGAATGGGGAATTCGGTGTGGCAGGCGATGCACTGCATGTTGAGCTGGCGCGCGAAGCTGGGAAGCGCATGGCAGGGGGCGGCCCCGACGAACAACGCGATGACCCCGAGCAACGGGATTGGGGGGATTCGTGTGTTGGCTGTTTTCACTTGCATCATGGTATCCGTTTCTTGGTTTGGGTGCCTTGCATAATCTGGCAATCACTGCGCATTTCTTGCGATGCCAATTAACGGATCCTCTGGTGACGTTCACATTCGCATGGCATTGCCTTGCATGTATGTTACGAATCTTAGCCGGGCGAATGGGGTGAACACCCGAGGCCCAGGTTCCGCTGAATTGGGGGATGGTGAGCGGCCAAGATCGGCGCGGCCTCTCAGCGGAATACTTCCAGATTGCCGGTTGCCTCGTGCCTGGGTATTCACGAACGATCATGCAAAGGGTTGAAAAAGCGGCCGGGAATCGGTCGGTTGCTAGCCTGTTGCGGGACTCGAAGATATTCGTCGATTACGAGGGTGCGTTCCGCGAGGCAACGGGGTTGCCCATCAACCTCAGGGCGCCGGAATCCCTACAGCTTTCCCACCACGGCGATCCCAATGAGAGCCCCTTCTGCGCCCTCATGGCCAATACCAACCGCTCCTGCGCGGCCTGCCTCCAGATGCAGCGGAGGATCGAGCTGGAGTCCGGCATGGCTGCAAAATCGCTGCGATGCTTCGCCGGCCTATGTGACTCCGCGGTGCCTGTCCGGGTGGGCGAGAACGTGGTGGCATTTCTCACCACCGGGCAAATCTTGCTGCACAAGCCGACCCGGGAGCAGTTTGCCAAGACAACTCGCGCGCTGCTAAAATGGGGCGCAGAAGTGGACATTAAGCGACTCGAGGAGGCGTATTTTCAGACCCGCGTCATTCCCAAGAAGCAATATGAGTCGGTCATTCGGTTGCTGTCCGTCTTTGCCCAGCACCTTTCGAGCCTGAGCAACCAGCTGATCGTGGAGAAGGACACGGCCGAGTCGCCCGCGGTCTCGCGGGCCCGTGTCTTCATAACGGAACACCATTCAGATCCGGTTGCGCTCGCCGACGTTGCTCGTGCGGTGAACATGAGCGCGTTTCATTTCTGCAAGACCTTCAAGAAGGCGACAGGCATGACGTTCACGACGTATCTCGCCCGTGTTCGGGTCGAGAAGGTCAAGAATCTCATGCTCAATCCGAATAAGCGCGTCAGCGAGGCTGCCTTTGACGCCGGATTCCAATCGCTGTCGCAATTCAACCGGGTATTCCGCCGGATAACGGGCGACGCGCCATCCGCCTACCGCAGGCGCATCCATCGTTCATTTGGAAGCTGAGCGCCCTTTACCGGGAGAGTGCGACGCTGGCCGGCAGGGCGTGCGCCCTTGGTTGCGGTCGCTTGGCGCACATGGAGCACAGCAATTCGAACTCGCGCATCGCGATGGAGTGTATTGCCACGTACAATTCCACGACCGCGGTGGACCGGTGGCGGGGAGGGAGGCTGGGATCGCCGGCCTGAAGCTGGATCAGCGCCTCAAGCATTGCCTGTTCGCCTGCGATGAAATGGTTGAATAGTGGATTGTGACCGCAATGACATGCCGCCCTCAAGATGGTGATGGCAGGAGGAGGAGTTTCGCTTCGGCGGGATGTCTTGCGCCGGCGGATCTCACCGAGCACCTCATCGAGGGTCCAATCGATCAGGTGCACGAGATTGTCTGGCTCTGCGAGCGGGCCGTCGGCGCGGTCCAGGCGCAGGAGCGCCTCCCATCGCCGGTGGATCTCCCGACGCCGCGCGTGAAGGGCATCAACCCAGGATTCGTGCATGGCGAGGAAGATGTCATGAAACGGCCAGCATGGCTCCGCCTTCCTTGGCGAAATCCCCGCATTTCTTGTCATCGGTCCTTTCGCGGCGGCTTGCTCCAGAGAAAGTTGCGAACTACCTGCTTGTCCAGCAGATGCTGCATTGTGTAACTCTCGGCCCGAGGAATACTCCTAAATCTCGGTTGGCTTCACCCATCGAAAAGGCTTCGTTGATGTTGGTTTTTTGCAGTGGTCTCACTTCGGTGGCCTAAAGCTGCGATAGATAGTGCTTCGCGGCCCCAAAAATTCAGCCATCAGTTGGCCCACGTCGCCGTAGCGAAAGACTATTCTATGTTTGCCGACACGCAGGCGCCAGAAACCAGCAAGTTCCCCGGTCAGCGCGGGAATGTCACGTTTTTTCCCGGCGTTTACGTCGTCAAGGGCGCGGCGAATGTCTCTACTAACACCGGGCTGCAGCGCCTTGAGGGCATCGACGACTTGATCGGAGAACTTCAAGCCGGAACTTCGTCTGATTCACGGTAGATGACCTGGCCGCTCTTCAGTCGCGCCAAGTACGTCCTAAACTCGGGATCGGCTAGCAAATCCTCAGTTTCGCTCGGTCGCAAATCGAATGGCAGGCCGTTGGTCTCGGATACCTTCGCATAAAAGACATTGATGGCCTGGGCGGGCGTCAGGCCATAACGTCCGAGTATCTTTTCAGCGCGATTTTTTCGTTCAATGTCTACGCGAGCACGAAGAAGGATAGTCTTTGCCATGTGC
>PMSP01000174.1 GCA_003168315.1 Opitutaceae bacterium | reverse complement strand
TCGATTTGCCGATCTCCCTGATCGCAAAGATCGAGGGCCACAGGCGCAAGTACGGCCTCAAGACAGCGAGCGAGGTGGTCCGCCTGGCGATCGACAAGTTCGACTTCGAGGGATGCCACCCGACCCGCGACCCGCACCGCCAGGTCTCGGTCCGCCTCGGCGCGAACCAGCGCGCGATGCTCAGGCGCTACGCGAGGAAGAAGGACGCGAGCGTCGGCGAGCTCCTGCGCTCCGCCCTCGAGAGCCTCCCGGCCAAGAAGCCCAAGTCCCGCTGACGGGGATGGGCGTTCGCGGCAACGCAAGATTGGGACGCTCCCCTCTTGCGTCCGGGGCCCCCGGGTCTTTTTAGTGGCCTTCGTTTGCATGTGATGTCCTCCGAACCCCTACCGCCCCTCTCCACCTGGGCGCGCAACATTGCGCCGTCTCCCACGCTTGCCGTCGACGCCAAGGCGAAGGCCCTGATGGCGGCCGGCGAGGACGTCTGCAGCTTTGCGGCAGGCGAGCCGGATTTCGACACCCCCCAGCACATCAAGGACGCCTGCATCGCCGCCCTCCAGGCCGGCAAGACGAAGTACGTCGCCACCGCCGGGATCGAGGAGCTGAGGAAGGCGATCGCCGAGTCCTACGCGGCCAACGTCGGCCTCGGGGTCGCGCCCGCCCAGGTGGTCGTCAGCCCCGGCGGCAAGTTCACCTGCTACCTCGCCATCATGGCGACCTGCTCGCCCGGCGACGAGGTCATCATACCGGCCCCCTACTGGGTCAGCTATCCGGAGATGGTGAAACTCGCCGGCGCGGTCCCGAGGCCGGTCCTGGCGACGGACAAGGCGGGATTCAAGATCAGGCCCGAGGACCTCGAGGCCGCCGTCACCCCGCGCACCCGCCTCCTCATCCTCAATTCGCCCTCCAACCCCACGGGAGCCGTCTACACCCGCGCCGAGCTCCAGGCGCTGATGGACGTCGCGGTCAGGAAGAACCTCTACGTCCTCTCGGATGAGATCTATGAGAAGCTGGTCTATGACGGGCTGAAGACAACCTGCCTGGCGACCCTCGGCCCGGAGGCGGAGGCCCGGACCCTCGTGGCCTCGGGCTTCTCGAAGACCTACTCCATGACCGGATGGAGGCTCGGCACGCTTGTCGCGCCCGCGCCGATCGCCAAGGCGGCGGCCGAGCTCCAGAGCCAGATGTCCTCGAACGCGACGAGTTTCGCCCAGTATGGCGCGCTCGCCGCGCTCAGGGAGAAGGAGAAGACCGCCGCGTCGCTCGAGCGGATGCTCGCCGCCTTCGACAGGCGCCGCCGCCTGCTTCATGCGGGATTGACCGCCATCCCCGGGGTGAGCTGCGTCCTCGCCCAGGGAGCCTTCTACCTGTTTCCCAACATATCCAGCTTCGGGCTCGGCTCCATGGAGTTCTGCGAGAGGCTCCTCGAGAGGGAGAAGGTCGCCGCCGTCCCCGGCTCGGCCTTCGGCGCCGAGGGCTACCTCCGCCTGAGCTACGCCACGAGCGACGAAATCATCACCAAGGGAATCGCGAGGCTCGCGAATTTCTGCGGGAGCCTAAAGGCTTGATGCAGGGTCCCCGCAACCGCCCAGAATCCGAACCATGGCCTACAAAGACGTAACACCGCCCGCAGGCGGGAAGATAACCATCACCGCCGGGCGCCTCAACGTCCCCGATAACCCGGTCATCCCGTTCATCCGGGGCGACGGCACCGGCCCGGACATCTGGGCGTCCTCCGTGCGGGTCCTGGACGCCTCCGTCGAGAAGGCCTACGGCGGCAGGCGGCGCATCTCCTGGTTCGAGGTCTTCGCCGGCGAGGAAAGCTTCAAGCGCTTCAACAACTGGCTTCCCGACGACACGGTCGACGCCTTCAGGGAGTACATCGTCGGGATCAAGGGCCCCCTGACGACGCCGGTCGGCGGCGGGATCAGCTCCCTCAACGTCGCCCTGCGCCAGATGCTGGACCTCTACGTGTGCCTGCGCCCGGTGCAGTGGTTCAGCGGCGTCCCTTCGCCGGTCAAGCGGCCGGAGCTCGTCAACATGGTGATCTTCCGCGAGAACACCGAGGACATCTACGCGGGGATCGAGTTCGCGGCCGGCACGCCCGACTCCCAGAAGATCCTCGACTTCATCGCCAGGGAGTTCCCGAAATCATTCAACAAAATACGCTTCGGCACGAAGCCGAAGGCGCAGGCGTTCTGGAACGAGGTCGGCGCGAAGGATTTCCCGAGCGACGTCCAGGTCGGCATCGGCATCAAGCCCGTCAGCTACTCGGGGAGCGTGCGCCTGATCCACAGCGCGATCGGCTACGCGATCCTGAACAAGCGCAAGAGCGTCACGCTCGTCCACAAGGGCAACATCATGAAGTTCACCGAGGGCGCCTTCCGCGACTGGGGCTACAAGGTAGCGAAGGAGTTCTACGGCGCGGTCGAGATCGACGGCGGCCCCTGGTGCAAGATCCCCGAAGGGAAGCCCGGCGCCGGCATCGTGATCAAGGACTCGATCGCCGACATCACGCTCCAGCAGATCCTCACCCGGCCGACCGACTTCGACGTCATCGCCACCCTGAACCTGAACGGCGACTACCTCT
>PMSP01000330.1 GCA_003168315.1 Opitutaceae bacterium | reverse complement strand
CCCGATGAAGGCCCTCGGCAGCCCCACCATCCCCCGGGGCCTATGGCACTGCGAGATCAAGTTCGACGGCTACCGGGCGGTGGCCGTCATCAACGACGGCAGGGTGGAGCTCTGGTCGCGCAACCATAAGCCGATGACCGCGGATTTCCCCGAGGTGTCCGAGGAGCTGCGAAAGCTGCGCTGCAGGAACGCGGTCCTCGACGGGGAGATTGTCGCCCTCGATTCATCCGGCCGCTCGCGGTTCCAGCTCCTCCAGAACAGGGGCGCCGCCGGGGCCGCGTCGCCCGTCGTGTACTACGTCTTTGACATCATGCACCGTGACGGCAGGCCGCTCGTCGCTGTCCCGCTCCGGGAGCGCGGGGCGGCCCTTGCCGCCCTCCTCGGGAGCCGGAAGGGTCCCGTGCAGGCCTCGCCTGTCTTCAACGTCGAGCCCTCGGCGCTGTTTGCCGCGGCGCGGCGGAACGGCCTCGAGGGAATCGTGGCGAAAAGGCCGGAATCCCCCTACGAGGCCGGCCGGCGGAGCGGCGCGTGGCTCAAGTGCAAGGTCCTCGCCGAGCAGGAGTTCGTGATCGGCGGATTCACGCCNNCCGCAGCACAGCCGGCAGCATTTCGGGGCGCTCCTTGTCGGCTACCACGACAAGGGACGCCTGCTCTATGCCGGGAAGGTCGGCACCGGATTCAACGAGGCCCTCCTCGGCTCCCTCCACGCCACCTTCATGCGGCAGACGCGCGCCAGCTGCCCGTTCGACGACTTGCCCTCTCCCAGGAGGCCGCGCTTCGGGACCGGGATGGGCAGGACCGAGATGGCCAAGGTGACCTGGCTCAGGCCGACTCTCGTCGCCCAGGTCAAGTTCGCCGAATGGACGGACGACGGGCAGCTGCGCCAGCCCGTGTTCCTCGGCCTCAGGAAGGACAAGCCTGCGCGCGACGTGAGGCGGGAGGCGGGCCCCGCGAAGGCTGGCGGACGGCCCCGCAGGGCGGCGCCCTTCTTCCGCGGGCTCATCCGCTAGGCGGACGTCATCGGGCCGAGCTCTGCCACTGGGCGTCGTTGTCCTTCGCGATGCGGGCCATCGACCGCCGCGTCAGGACCGAGCTGTCGTCCTGGCGAGCGCTGACGGGATTCGCGGCCACCTGCGACTTGGCGATCAGCCAGACGTCCTTTCCGCCGTCGGAGCGAATCTTGAACATGTGCCATTCCCCTTTGAGCTTCTTTCCCTTGAGCATCAGCTTGAGGTTCCCCTCGGAGTACGAGCCGCCCAGGAGGTCATAGGTCCCGATGTCCCAGACCATGACAGTCCCGCCCCCGTACTGCCCCTTCGGTATCGTCCCCTCAAACTTGAGGTATCCCAGCGGATGGTCCTCGACCGCGAAGGCCGAGCGCTTCACGCCGAGCTGGGTGGGGACGCCCTTCGGCACTGCCCACGACTTGAGGGTGCCGTCCATCTCGAGGCGAAAATCATAGTGGAGGTGGCTGGCGGCGTGCTTCTGGATGACGAACCTGCCGCCGGTCCCTTTGGCCTTCGCCGTCACCTTGGACGGGGCGGGCTCGCGTGTCCTCGTGAAGTCCCTCTTCTCGCCGTACCGCCTGAGCGACGGCTCGACCGGGGAGGCCTGCGCCGCAAATACCTTGGGAAGCGCCTGCCTGACCTTGAGGACGGGAGCGAAGAGGTCGCCAACCTTGGCCAGGCGCTTGAGCGAGGCGTCAGGTGAGAAAAAGAGGGCCCGAACCCCCCTCGCGTTCTTGGTCCTTTTCAACTCGTCCCAGGTGACTGGCATCGACACAAACGGTTTTGCGCTCTTTCCGCGGACCGAGTAGACCGCGACCGTGGTCTTTGAGGGCGAATTCTGGCTCCAGTCGATGAGGACGCGCCCCTTGCGCCGCGCCTTGGACATCTTGCTGACGACGAGGTCGGGATGGGTCCTCTCAAGGAGCTCGGCGACCGCCTTGGCGAAGGCGCCGGAGGCGCCATAGGTGACCGGCGTGTTCAGGGGCACGTAGAGCTGCAGTCCCTTCGATCCGGACACCTTCGGAAACGCCTTCAGGCCCAGGGGGTCCAAGATCCCCCTGACGAGCAGCGCCACGCGGGCGCAGGTCGACAGGTCCGAGCCCTCGCCCGGGTCGAGGTCAAAGGCGACATGCGTCGGCTGGTCCAGCTTGGGCACCCTGTGCAGGAAGGGATGGAGCTCGATGGCGCCCAGGTTGGCGCACCATGCGAGCGTGTTCACGTCGTTGATCAGGATGTAGCGGATGTCGCCCTCCTCATGCCTGCGCGGGACGGCAAAGGTCTGGACCCAGTCCGGAGCGAACCTGGGCGCGTTCTTCTCATAGAACTTCTCGCCGTTCACCCCGTCGGGGAAGCGGATCAGCGTCACCGGCCGGTCCCTGAGGTGGGGGAGGATGAACTTCGAGACCGCGATGTAGTACCGGATGAGGTCGCCCTTTGTGAACTTCGCCTCAGGGAAGAACATCTTGTCCACATGCGTGAACTTCACCCCCGAATCGGCCTTCTTGGGCGTGGCCATGGGTCTCTTGGGCGGACGGCCCGGCGCGCTAGGCGGCCTTCGGGCGCGCCCTCGGCTTGGCCTTGGCGGCCTTCTTGGGCTTGGCTGCGTCGGCAAGGCGCTGCTGGAGCACCGCCGCCAAGTCGATCACGTTTGTAGCCCTCTTCGGCTTGTGGCCCTCCGCCGGAAGCTCCTTGCCGCCGCTGGCGACCTTCTTGTCGATAAGCTTCATCAGCGCGGAGCGATACTCGTCGGTATAGCGGTCGGGGTCCCAGTCTTCGCTCATCTGGTTGACGAGGGTCTTCGCCATCGCGACCTCGCGCGCGCCGGGCTTCTTCTCGGAAGCGACCTTGATCGCGGACGCCGGCACGAGCTCGTCCGAAAATCGCATGAGCTCCAGGACGAGGAGGTTTCCGTTGGCCTTGACCGCGGCCAGGTGCTGGCGCTTCTTGATGATCACCTTCGAGATCCCGACCTTCTTCGTGTCCTGGAGCACCTGGCGCAGGAGCTTGTAGGCCGCCGCGCCCCCCTTCTGCGGCTCCAGGTAGTAGGGCTTGTAGAAGAATATCGGGTTTATCTGCGAGAGCTCGACGAAGTCGACGATGTCGATCGTATCGGTGGCCTCGAGGTCCACCCTCTGGAAGTCCTCGTCCTTGAGGACCACAAACTTGTCTTTCTCGTACTCGTATCCCTTCACGATCTCGTTCCAGGGAACCTCCTTGCCGTCGACCTGCGCGACGCGCTTGTAGTTGACGGGGCTCAGGTCGCTGCTTCGCAGCAGCTTGAACTTGAGCTCCTCGGTCTTGCTTGCGGTCTGGAGCGAGACCGGGATGTTGACCAGCCCGAAGCTGATGGAGCCTTTCCAGATGGCGCGCATGGGTACGTTGCCCGGGCCTAGTCCACGCCCCTGAATGTCTTTGAGGAGTTTTTCATGGGTTGTTCGGGACCTGGTCCCACATCCCGCAACTGTGTCTCCGGCCGCGTGTTTGTTCCCTTGGAAATGGCTCCCGGATGGGCGTGCAGGCCCGCAACCGGGATCCGCTGCAACTATTGGGACTCCCCGCGTGTTCTAGGGTAGCAACAGACCCGCGGCAACACGTGGACCAACCTCAGACTCGCAAATACAATGACAACCAACACGGCTTCCGACCTTGGCTCCGTACCACCGCCATCGGCACCGCAATTTCCCCCGCTGGCCTCCAATGATCGCCTGTGGAGCGTCCTCTGCCATCTGTCCTACTTCTTTGGCGCCGCGCTCCTTTCCTTCCTCTTTCCCCTGACCGTGTACCTGGTCATGCGAACGGACTCTCCCTACGTCACCCACCACGCCCGGGAGGCGCTCAATTTCCATCTCTCCCTCCTGCTCTACATCGTCTGCAGCATTCCCCTGTGCTTTATCGTGGTCGGCTTCCCGATCATTGGAGCCATAGTCCTGACCGGCGTCGTCTGCTCAATCGTCGCGGCGGTCAACGCCTCGAGGGGGACGTACTACCAGTATCCGATCACGATCCCGTTCGTTCATTGAACCCACGGGCTGGGCACCCTTTCTGCCCGGCGTTGTCAGGTCCTCGATGAACTCGAACCTGAATAACGCCCTGCAAACCCTGCCGGCGATCGTCTATGTCCTCGTTTGGATTGTCTGTGTCGTCCTGGCCATATCTTGGCTCGTCCTTCCCTGGACCATAAGCGCCAAGCTTTCAGCCATCCTGAGAGTCCAGGAGCGCCAGCTGGAGGAACTTCACCGCATCAACAGAAAGGAATAGTGGGGGCCGCTTTGGGCTCGGCATAGATCGCCCGATGGGATGGCGACGAAGCCGCTGGGGCGGCCGCGGCGCGGATTGCCGGAGCCCGAATGGAGGTTAATTTTCTAAGACTGCTGGCATTCCCCATGCTCCCCTTAAGTGTTCCTTTCGCACATCAGCTAGCCACGCAACGACTAACCGAGCATTCGGACGGGCGGCTGCGTCCCTTGGAATGGAATGGCGTGCCGGCTTGCAGCCGCCCAACGAACGGTTCATGATGCAAATAGTATGAAGAACGGCATTTTTGCAGCATTCTACACGCTGGGACTGTCGGCCTTCTTCCCTCTTTTGATTGTCAATCACAGGAGCAACGCAGCGTGGCCGATGTTTCTTGCTCCCATCATTGCGGCTGTTTTCTCGGAGATTTTCGCGCGCACAATTCGGCTCACCAGGGAGAGGACTGAGAACCGGGTGATCTGGCTGGTGGCCGCCTTCATCGTGCTTGCGCAATTCGGCAAATACACTCTCGGACTAAACCCGAGCGACGGCTTCACCGAATATCTGGCGCTGAATGCGCTATATCAGATCGTGCTCGTTCTTATCTTCTCGGCATCAAAAAAGCCAGGAACCAAGGGCGAAGAAGTTGGGCACGAGCGCCTCGTCTAGAATCTGCGCTGCTCATGGTGGATAAGGGAGGGGCGTGACTGACGGTCCCGCTCGAATGAGTGAGCCAACTGATGATTGGCGCGGGTTGGAATCGAACAGGCCTCAACAATCCGGGCAGAGGGAGAAAAACGGTTTCGCTTTGTAGGCAAGGACTAGAGCCTGCATGGTCCAAGCACCGACCGCCGGTTCTGAAGGAGAACTCCTGACAGTGTTTACGTCTTGCCGTTCGGCAACTTAAGATGCGGCGACCTGTGTCGGAACCAACGGCGATAGCTAAGTAGTCCCCGCGCTAGATGCAACGCAGGGTCTGTCCAATATAGGCACGCCGTGATTTTTCATAACCACATAAATTATTCTTCGGCCGGAAATCGACCCCGCGCGCAGTTGGATTCGATAACGGCGACGGACAAAGGCGAAGGCAACCATGCGCTGGCGTGTCCGGCGATCGGATCGTAAAGCCGGCGAAGGCGACCATTTTCGCATGCGCTCTGCCCGCTTCATCGAGTTCGAGATAGAAGCCCCATGATCAATTCCTCCGCCGTACCGTTCCCATCCGCTTACGTCCCGGACAGTTGTGCAATCGACCGTCGGTTTACGTCGGCGCTGACGCAATTGCGAAGTCGCACTGACCATCTGCTCTCAATCCTTTTGGGGGTGCAGTGGGTCGCAATGATTTGTGTCGCGTGGGTCGTTTCGCCGATGAGCTCAGAAACTTGGATAGCCGATGGGCACCTGCATGTATGGTCGGCCGTTTTACTCGGAGGTGCGGTGTGCCTCATCCCCGCGTGGGTGGGCTGGACGCGACCCGGAGAAGAGGCAACGCGTCATATCATGGCCATCGGCCAGATGCTGGTTTCGGCCATGCTGATCGATCTCTCCGGGGGACGAATCGAGACACACTTCCATGTGTTCGGCTCGCTTGCCCTGCTAGCGCTCTATCGCGACACGCGCGTATTGGCCACGGCCACAATCGTGGTTTATCTGGATCACCTTGTCTACGGACACTTCTGGCCGGAGTCGGTTTATGGAGTGCAGTCAGCAACCGGTTGGCGGTCGCTTGAGCAAGCCGGATGGGTTCTGTTCGAGGTGACTTTCCTGGNNAATTAAACCACGACAAGGTGGAGGAGCTGGCCTCGAGTGAGGAGCGGTTCCGCAGCTTGTTCCGGGATTCGCCGATCGGTCTCTATCGGGTTTCCCCCGATGGCGACTTCCTGATGGCCAACCCCGCGCTGATGGCCATTCTGGGATTTGCATCCCTCGACGAATTGCGCGCCGCAAACGCCGCCGCCGACGTGACTGTCTTCGACTCCGGCCGCCGACAGTTCCTCAACCAGCTTTCCGAATCCAGGGACGTCCTGCGCCGTGACACAATCTGGCTCCGGCAAGACGGCTCACAGCTGAATATTCGCGAGAGCGGCCGAGCATTCCGGAATGCCGCCGATGCGATCGTCCATATCGACGGAGCTATCGAGGAT
>PMSP01000385.1 GCA_003168315.1 Opitutaceae bacterium | reverse complement strand
GCTTGGCGAACGCCGTGAAGCGTCTGGAATGGCTGCCATGCGCGTAAAGCTCGCACTCTCGACGCTGTGCGAAAACCCCGGCCGGCGCACGGGCCTGAGCACCCTCTTTCCCGAATTCATCGCCCAGGCCCGGCGCCTCTTCCCGGAGGTCTCATGGGTAGTCTTCGCGGGGACGGGGTCGGACTGGGCCGACGATGACCCGGGCGTGGAGGTCTGCCGCGATTTTGCCTCGAACGAGCGGCCCGTGGAGCGCCTGCGCGCCGACCATTTCGCGGTCGGGCCCGAGGCCCGCAGAAGGGGCGCCTCTGCGCTCCTGACGGTCGGCTTCTATCCGGTCCGGCCCGCCGGGCTCCCCGTCGCGATGCATGTCTTCGCGGTCAACCACCGGCACGAGGGCGGCGGCATCCGGCACGCCTACCGTGGCTGGGCGGTTGCCCGCGGCCTGGAACGCGCGGCGCTCGTGATAGCCAACTCATCGTGGACCCGGTCGCAGCTGGGCCGCACAAGGGCCCCCGTGATCGTGAGCCCGGAGGGCGTCCGCCATGACCTGTTCAGGCCGGACGGGCCGGCTGGGGCGGCGGGCATCAAGGGGGGCTACCTCCTGTGGGCGTCCAACCTCTATCCGTACAAGCGGATCGGCCTCGCTCTTGCCGCCTATGCCGGGCTGCCCGCCGCGGCGCGCGCCGAGTTCCCGCTCGCCGTGGCGGGCGGCGACTGGGGCCAGCTTGCCCAGGCCAAGGCCGAGGCGGCGCGACTCGGGATACTCGGGGACGTCCGGTTCCTCGGCTGGGTGGGCGACGAGGAGATGCCGGCCCTCTACCGCGGTGCGCGGGCGCATGTCCTCTCGACCTCCGAGGAGACATTTGGGCGGAGCGTGCTGGAGGCCATGGCCTGCGGGTGCCCGAATGTCGTCCAGGACCTTCCCGTCCTTCGCGAGGTCGCCGGGGACACCGCCCTCTACGTGGACTTTGCCGAGACCGCCGCCGCCTCGAGGGTGCTGGAACAGGCCTGCGCGGGCGCCGGGGGACGGGCCCAGTTGAGCGCCGCCGGCATCGAGCGGGCAAAGCGGTTCAGCTACGAGCGCCTTGCGAGGGAGAGGGTGGGGGCGGTCCTCTCCGCGATCGGGGCTCCCGCGCAATGACCGGCGCGAGCCAGAGGTCCAACCTGCTGGCGGGGGCGGCCTGCGCCGCGGCCGGCATCCTGCTTTTCCAGTTCTGGGGGAACGCCACCCACGGCTACATCGTGACGAACTCGCTGTTCTACTGGTGGGTTTTCCAATGGGTGAACCGCGACTCCGAGACGCAGCACGCGTGGCTCATCCTGGCCCTCAGCCTCTTCCTGCTCTGGCGAAATCTCAGGCGCGAGGGGCCGGGCGCCCGTCCGTCCACCCGGGCGGCTCTCGCGGCGCTCGTCTGCGGCCTCCTCCTCCACGCCGTGGGATTCATCGCCCAGCAGCCCCGGATCTCGATTCTCGCGCTCCTTGCCTACACATGGGGGGTGCTGGCGCTCGCCGGCGGCCCGCGATGGGGAAGGGCGTCCGCGTTCCCGATCGCCTTCATGGTGTTCGCCATCCCGGTCAACGCCCTGGACACGATCGGATTCTGGCTGCAGATGTGGGTCGTGCAGGCCGGGGCGCACATCGCGCACCTGGTCGGGATCGGGGTGGTGCGAAACGGCACGCAGCTCTTCGCCCCCGACGGCCGCTACCAGTACGACGTGGTCGCCGCCTGCTCGGGCATCCGCTCCCTGATGGCGCTGACGGCCCTCTCGCTCTTCATCGGGTACCTCTGGTTCAGGCCCGCGTGGCTCCGGGCGGCCATGCTCCTGCTCAGCTTCCCGCTGGTCTACGCGGGCAACGTCCTGAGGATATCGTCGATCATCATCGCGGCCCAGTGGGGCGGCCAGGCCTGGGGCGACCACGTCCACGACGTGATGGGGTTCGGTGTCTTCATCGTCGTGGTCGGGGGCGTCATCGCCGTCGCCGAGGCCGTCGGCCGGCTGAGGCCGGAATGGACTACCGGAGGCGACCCTCCGTCCCATCCTGCCCGCGCGGCCGGCGTGAAGGGAAGGGGAGCGCCCGTCGCCGCCGCGGTCGTCCTCCTGGCGATCGCCGAGGGCCTGTTCCTGTCCTACCGGGCGTCGCTCCCGTCCAACGGGAGGCCGGGCGTCATCCTGGCGAAGGACGGCGCCAACCCCGTCGAGCTGCCCACCTACCTGGGATCGAACTGGATGGGGCACCGCGTCGAGCCGGAGCCGGTGGAGCGCGCGATTCTGCCGCCCGACACCGGCTTCTCCAGGAAATATTACCTCAACCTCGACGACCCGAACCAGCATGTCCTGCTCTCGATAGTCCTGAGCGGAAGCGACCGCACCTCGATACACCGCCCGGAGCTCTGCGTGGTGGGCCAGGGATGGACCATAGACCGCTCGTCCTCGCACCGCTTCGCCTATCCCGCGCGCAGCGACGGCGGTTTCGACGCGACCGTCCTGAGCGTGCGCCATGAGATCGCGGGCCCCCGGGGCCGGAGCTCGGTGCCCAACATCATTGTCTACTGGTTCGTCGGGGACGACTGCGTCGAGTCGTCCCAGGCGAGGAGGATGCTCCATGACGCCTGGAGCCGGCTCGCCCGCGGCCGCGCGCCGCGCTGGGCCTACGTGTTCCTGCAGACCGGCTCCGAGGATGGCGAGGACGCCGCCCTCGCCCGCGTCCAGGCAATCCTCAACCTGGCGCTGCCTTCCTTCCAGCCGGCCTATCCGGCGGGCCGCCCTGGCGGGGCCGCCGGACAAAGTAGCAGTTGAGCTCGCCGTCCTGGGCGTACCGGTCCGAGACCTCCGAATAGCCGCAGCCGAGGAGGAGCTCGCGAATCCCGGTGGCCGCGGACCGGGGCCCGGCTGAGGATTCCCCGGTCATCTCAATGACCAGGGCCGGCCCGTCCCGCGCCAGCAGCCGGCGCATGCCCAGCAGCACCCCGAGTTCGTTCCCTTCCGTGTCAACCTTGCAGACCGAGGCCGGCGCAGTCGGGTTTTGATCCAGCCAGTCATCGAGGACGACCACGGAGACGGGATCCGGCTGGACGCCCTCCTGGCCGGCCGGCGCCAGCTGCGAGTGTCCGGTGTTTCCCGGACACGAGGTCATCCTCATCACGGCCGGCCTGTCCGAAAGCGCGAGGTGCTCCACGCGCACCGAGGCGGCGACCCCATTCAAGGCCGCCGATTGCCGCAGGAGGTCGGCGACAGCGCGCTGGGGCTCGAAGGCAACGACCCCGGCGTTCCCGCTGGCCGCGGCGAGCAGCGAGAAATAGCCGATGTTCGCGCCGACATCGATGAAGGTCGAGCCCGGCTCGAGGTGCTCGAGAACGAACCTCTCCGTCCCGGTCTCATGCTGGCCGTGAAGCTTGATCCAGTCGGACGTGAGGTCGCCCGGGATGGTGAAGATGCGGAAACCCCGCCTTGTCCGGGTCGGATTTTCCAGCGAGGCGAGCCAATCGCGGCATTTCGCGTCGGCCGTCAGCGCCCGCAGCGCCGGCCACCGGCCCCTGTCGAGCGGGTTGCGGTGCGCCAGGAACCTGAGCGTGGAGGGGGCGATCCGGCCCATCGCCCGGATTGCGAAATTCTTGAGCCTGAGCGGGTAACTCTCCACTGGGCCAGCGTGTCGCCTTCGCCCGGGCGCGGCCATGCAAAACTGGGCCAGCCGCCGGGCCGGGGAAAGAGTCTTGAGGTCTGGCGACCGGGCGTCATGTTGGCCAGACCTCATCCTTTGGCCTTAGAAACCGTAGCCGAAATAGCATCCAACCTTCCAGACGGACTAGCATTTCCCCTCTCCCTTTTTTTTGGGGGGATGGTCGGGTTCATCGTAGTCTGGATAGTCACGAGATACTCCCGGCGGGTGGCCCACGAGCAGGCCGCGGAGCTGATCGAGGTGGCCCGGCGCGAGGCTGCGGTTGCCGCCGGCGAGGTGAAGCAGAAGGCCGACTCGGACATCCAGGACAAGCGCGCGGAGCTCAACCGGGAGTTTGACCGCCGGGAGATCGAGTCGGATGTGCGTCTTCGCGAGATCAAGGCGCACGAGGAGTCGCTCGGCCTCCTGGACTTCCAGCTGGAGCAGCGCCAGGAGCGGCTGAACCGGGAGAGCGCCGCGATCCGTCAGGCCCGCGACGCGATCAGGGACCTCTCGAAGAACGTCCGCAAGAGGCTGGAGGGCGTGTCGCAGCTCGACGCCGAGGAGGTGAAGAAGCAGCTGCGCGAGGAGGTGCTCCTCGAGTGCCAGGACGAGTTCCGGGCGATGCGCCGCGAGACGCTCGAGAAGTCCGAGCAGGAGCTCCAGACCCAGTCGCGCCGCATCCTGATCGCCTCGATGCAGAGGCTGGCGAGCAAGCCGAACACCGACCTGACGGCCTCCCTCGTCCACCTGCCGAGCGAGGAGATGAAGGGGAGGCTGATCGGCCGGGAGGGCCGCAACATCAAGTCCTTCGAGGCCGCCACCGGCGTGACGCTGCTGATCGACGAGTCGCCGCAGCTCGTCCTCCTCTCGTCATTCGACCCGGTCCGGCGCGAGATCGCGCGCAACGCCCTCGAGGCCCTCGTGAAGGACGGCCGGATCCACCCCGCGAGCATCGAGGAGTACGTGAAGAGGGCGCAGGACGAGATCGACCTCTCGACGACCCAGGCGGGCGAGGACGCCGTCAACAAGCTCAACATCAACGGCCTCCACTCGGAGATCATCAAGCTCCTCGGGAAGCTGAAATACCGGTTCTCCTACAACCAGAACGTGCTCGACCACTCGGTGGAGACGGCTTTCCTCGCCTCGCTGATCGCGAGCGAGATCGGCCTGGACCCCAACCTGGCCAAGCGCGCCGGCCTCCTTCACGACATCGGCAAGGCCGTGTCCGGGGAGCTCGAGGGAAGCCACGCCGGCATCGGCGCGGAGTTCATCAAGCGCCACGGCGAGACGCCGATTGTCGTGAACGCGGTCGCCGCCCACCACGAGGAGGTGAAGCCCGAGAC
>PMSP01000019.1 GCA_003168315.1 Opitutaceae bacterium | reverse complement strand
CTAACTCGAAAAAGCTCTAGCCTCGCCCGGGGATAGCCAGCGGTCCAGAAGGGCGGCAAGGGGAGGCGCGACCCGTCCGTTTTTGGCCGATTTTCGCATGTGTTGAATTGGGCCAAAAACCCCTGTTTTTGCCCAAAAAACCCTTAATTTAGGGCAAAAAGAGGCAAAAAGTGCCTTAAATCGCTATTTTGCGGGGTCGGCCAAAATGGAGATTTTCATCCCATTTCGGAGCCCAGGAAACCCGCAATCCTAGCGATGCCGGCGCTTGATGCCGAGCTGCGCGACGGCAAAGCGGACGACGCTCTCGAGGCGCTCGATCTCGGCGGGCGCGAGCGCCTCCTTGCTCTTGAGCGCATCCTCCGCGCGCTTCATCGCGTCGGCGACCGCGTTCTCGTCTATCTTTTCCTCGTGGATCGCGCTGTCGGCGAGGATCGAAACCTTGTCGCCCGTGACCTGGGCGAATCCTCCGCCGACTACAAGGAGCTGCGTCACGCCGCCCTTGGTGGCGCGAAGCTCGCCTGCGCCCATCTGGGCGACGAGCGGGATGTGCCCCGGCAGGATGCCGATCTCCCCCTCCACGGTCGGGATGACGACGGTGTCGACCGATTCGGAATACACCCGGGCCTCGGGCGTGACGATCTCGAGGGTGAGCGGCATGGGGCTACTTCTTCGAGGCGCCGATGACCTCGTCGATCCCGCCCTTCATGTAGAAGTCGCCCTCGGGGACGTCGTCGAGCTGGCCGTCGAGGATCATCTTGAAGCCGCGGACGGTCTCCTTCACCGGGACGTACTTGCCCGGGGCGCCCGTGAAGACCTCGGCGACCGAGAACGGCTGCGAGAGGAACCTCTGGATCTTGCGCGCGCGGTAGACGGTGAGCTTGTCCTCGGGCGAAAGCTCGTCGAGTCCGAGGATCGCGATGATGTCCTGGAGGTCCTTGTAGCGCTGGAGCACCCGCTGGAGCTCGCGCGCCACGAGGTAGTGCTCCTCGCCGACGATGGATATCTCGAGCGCCTTGGAGACGGAGGCCAGGGGGTCGACCGCGGGATAGATCCCGAGCTCGGCGATCGAGCGCTCAAGGACGATCGTCGAGTCGAGGTGGGCGAAGGTGTTCGCCGGGGCCGGGTCGGTGAGGTCGTCCGCGGGGACGTACACGGCCTGGACGGAGGTTATCGAGCCCTTGTTCGTCGAGGTGATCCGCTCCTGGAGGACGCCCATCTCGTTGGCGAGCGTCGGCTGGTAGCCGACGGCCGACGGCGAGCGGCCGAGGAGCGCGGACACCTCCGACCCGGCCTGGGAGAACCGGAAGATGTTGTCGATGAAGAGCAGCACGTCCTGGTTCTTCTCGTCGCGGAAGTACTCGGTCATCGCGAGCGCGGAGAGCGCGACCCTCATGCGGGCGCCCGGGGGCTCGTTCATCTGGCCGTACACGAGCGCGACCTTCGACTTCGACAGGTCCTTCTGGTCGATGACGCCCGCCTCGGACATCTCGTGATAGAGGTCGTTGCCCTCGCGCGAGCGCTCGCCGACGCCGGCGAACACCGAGAAGCCGCCGTGCGCCTTGGCGATGTTGTTGATGAGCTCGAGGATGACGACCGTCTTCCCGACGCCGGCCCCGCCGAATGCGCCCGCCTTGCCGCCCTTGATGAAGGGGCAGATGAGGTCGATCACCTTGATCCCCGTCTCGAGGATCTGGGCCTTGGTGTCCTGGTCGACGAGCGCCGGGGCCGGGCGGTGGATGGGGTACTTCTTGTCGAACTTCACGTCGCCCTTGCCGTCGACCGGGTCGCCGGTGACGTTGAAGATGCGCCCGAGGACGCCCGCCCCGACGGGGACGGTGATCGGGCCGCCGGTGTCCGTGACGGACATGCCGCGCTTCAGCCCCTCGACCGACGACATCGCGATGGTGCGGGCTACGCCCGCCCCGAGATGCTGCTGGATCTCGAGCGTCAGGTGCTCCTGCTTTCCCGACACCGTGAAGTCGATGGTGAGCGCCTGGTAGATCGGCGGGATCGCGTGCTCGGCGAATTGGACGTCGACCACGGGGCCGATCACTTGGACGATTTTTCCTGTATTCATTGTGTCGAAGTCGGGTGGGTTTTCTCTTGAGAGGGGCTGCGGGCTCAGGCCGCGCTGAACTGGGCCGCGGCGATCTCGAGGATCTCCTGCGTGATGGCGGCCTGGCGGGCCTTGTTGTATTCCAGCGTGAGGTCGCCGAGGAGCTCGGTCGCGTTGTCCTTGGCGGTCTTCATCGCGACCATCCGGGCGCTGTGCTCCGAGGCCTTCGCGGAAAGCGCGAGCTGGTGGACCTGGTGGTCGACATAGAACGGCAGGAGCGCGTTCAGGACCTCGTGCACGCTGGGCTCGAAGAGGACCTCGCGGTCGTCGTCATGCGGATCCCTCGACACGCCCCGGTCCCTCGCCAGGCTGTCCAGGAATTCCTTCAGGTTCTTCAGCGGGAGGACCGGCCGCAGGATCGGCTCCTGGACAAGCGTGTTCTTGAACCGGGAATAGATCACCTCTATCGTGTCGATGTCACCCGCGAGGTACTGCTTAACCATGAACTCCGCGGCCACCTTGACCTCGGAGAAGGGAACTCGGTCGTGGACCTGGAAATCTGCGACCACCGCCCTCTTCGTGCGGGCCAGGAACTGGGTGCCCTTCCGGCCCATCGAGTAGAACTTCGCGGGGACGCGGATATCCGTGACGATCTTGAAGAGGTTCGCATTCAGCGGACCGCAGAGGCCCTTGTCGGTCGATATGAGGAGGATCCCGCGGTTCCTGACCTCGCGCTGGGTGAGGAAGGGATGCGACGACTCCTCGATACCCTTGGAAAGCGCGGCGAGGACGTCGGCGAGGAGGTTGGCGTACGGGAGGCCGCCGAGGGCGAGCTGCTGCGCCTTCTTCATCTTCGACGCGGCGACCAGCTCCATCGCCTTGGTGATCTGGCGGGTGTTCTTGACCGACCTGATTCGTCGGCGGATGTCGCGTGTGCTGGCCATCGGGGTGTTCCGTCAGAGTCTGGTCGGTGATCTCAGGCGTTG
>PMSP01000402.1 GCA_003168315.1 Opitutaceae bacterium | reverse complement strand
GTCGGGAAGTAGCCCTGGACGAGGCAGAGGTCGCTCGTGCCGCCCCCGATGTCGATGAAGAGCGAGTTGACGACCGGGTCGACGTAGCCCGACTGCTTGACCCTGGAGTCGTCCCGGAAACCGAGGGCGGCGAGGAAGGGCTCGGGAATCAGGAGGATGCGCGAGAAGATGCCCTGGGCGGAACGCCGGATGTTCTCGCGCGCCTGCTCGCCGGCGTTGGCGGGGACGCCGACGACGGCGCGGATCTCGGTGCGCCCCGTCGGGTCGGCCAGGAGCCGGATGTGCTGCATGAAGTCGCGGGCGGATTCCGGGTGCGAGATGACGCCCTCGGCGAGGGGCGCGACCAGCTCCACGTGCAGCATCTGGCGCAGCGCATCCTCACCGTAGAGGATCCGGGCATTGCCGGTGATGATGCCGTCGACGATGCCGTCCTTCACATAGCCGACGACGGACGGAACGACCTTGCTGACAGTGATATCGGTCGATCCCGGGGGGCCCGCGAGGATGCAGGACTTGTTGGTGCCGAGGTCGAGCCCCACGAGGAGGACGGTCCCCTTGGTCGGGGCTGCCTTTGCCTGGGGCGGGAAGGAGACGGCGGCCGGTTGAGCGGCGGCGGAGGATGGCTTTTCAGCGGTGGCTGTTGTCATAGATTGATCGGGTTGGCGGGTTGGATTGACGGGAGAGCGTTCAGCCGGTGCGTTCCTGCGCCAGCATGTCATCGATGAAATCGGCAATGCCGCGGTCGGGGTCGAAGGCCCGGGCCTTCTNNGCCAGCGCGGCCGCATCGCCCGGCAGTCCCGCAAGGCGCTTCGCCAGCAGGGGAACCAGCACCTCCGCGAAGGCGATCGCCTGCGACACGCGCTCCCGCTCCTCGGTCAGGACCGTCCTCAGGATCGACTCGGCCTCGGGACCCGAGCCGGACGCCCCCAACGCCCGGGCGGTCGCCTCTGCAAATTCATTCTCCTCGATGCTCTGCGCCTCGCCGGCGAGACCCTCGAACCTCAGAAAGCATATGCGCCGAAAGACCCTTCCGACCTCGATCCAAGGCGGCTCAAATCGGCGAAGGGCTTCAGCCAGTACAGTCAACGGTTCCAGCGTGGACAGGCACTCGTGGGATCGGTTCGGGGAAATCTCAGGAATGCGATTTCAAAGCGACGTACATCTCCTCGACCTTCGACCTGGCCCAGGGGTTCTTCCTGAGGAACGTGAGGCTCGACTTGATGCTCGGGTCGAAAAGGAAGCAGCGGATGGCGACATGGCGGCCCATCTCGCGCCAGCCGTAATGGGCAACGAGTTCGGTCAGCAGGCGCTCAAGGGTGATGCCGTGGAGGGGATCGCTTGATTTGGCCTCGGGCATGGCCGGACAATGAGGCCCCGCTGGGACGAGCTCAAGGAAACCGCGCGGATCCCGGACCGGAAAAAAATCTTTTTCTATTTTCTGGGCAGGGGACTCTGGTCCCGGATCCGGCAGGCAAGACCGGAAATTAAAATATTGCCATGCGGGGTCAGGCGCCGATCATGCAACCTAAAGGTTGCATTTATGAGCACAAATACCATCAGGAAGGCGATAGAACTGGCCGCCCCGGTCTCGCGGGTCTGGCGCGCACTGACGGACCCGGCCGAGTTCGGCCAGTGGTTCGGGGTCAAGCTCCGGGGTCGCTTTGTCCCGGGCAAGAAGACGAGGGGACGGATCACCCATCCCGGCTACGAGCACATCAAGTTTGAGGTGGCCGTGCTCAGGATGGAGCCGGAAAAGCTGTTTTCCTACAGCTGGCACCCCTATGCCACCGACAGCAGCGTCGACTATTCCAAGGAGACCCCCACCCTCGTGGTATTCCGGCTGAGGAAGTCCAAGCTCGGGACGCTTCTGACCGTGACCGAGTCCGGATTCGGAAAGATTCCCGCCGGGAGGCGCCCGGAGGCCTTCCGGATGAACAACTGGGGCTGGGCGTCACAGATGAAGAACATCAAGCGCCATGTCGCTAAGAAGTAACGCCGGCAGGGGCCGCGCGTCGGGCGCCACGGCGTGCCTTTTCGCAGCGCTTGGCGACGAGACGCGCCTCCTCCTCGTCGGGAGGCTCTGCCGCGGGGGGTCGCAGTCCATTGCCCAGCTGACCGAGGGCTCGAGGCTGACGCGCCAGGCGGTGACGAAGCATCTCGTGACCCTCAGGGACGCGAGCCTTGTCCACGGCGAGCGCCGTGGACGCGAGATGCTGTTCGAGTTCACCCCCAAGCCGATCGAGGAGGCCTGCAAGTTCCTGAGCCAGGTGTCCGCCCTGTGGGACGAAGCCCTGGGGCGGCTTAAGTCGTTCGTGGAGGCCCCCTAACTGCGGATACCGGCTCCCAAAGGATAGGGCAGTCGTCGACTTGGCCCCACTCCCCGCCCGCTCAGGCCTTTGTCTGGTTGGATCTCGGCCACCTGTGGTCCATGCCGTTCTGGTGGGAAACGACGCCGGTCACGTTTCCGGCTGCGTCCTTTTCGACCGTCAGGCGGGCGTCCCATTGCCTGAGGTACAGCTCCGTGCCCGACGTCGCGCCGAGCTCAAGCCTCGGCTGCCCACCGAGCCGGGTATAGAGAATGCCCGAGTCGAGGCTGATCGTCATCTTCACGGAGGGACCGACATCGTAGTCGCCGAGGAGGGCCTGGGTCTCGGCCGGACCAAGCGTATACTCGGCCACGTCCGGCAGGCGGGGGTTGGTCGAGACATGGCCGTTCTGGCTGTGGGTTGCGCTGACCACCTTGCCGCTCGAATCCTTCACGAAGGTGACCTTGGCATCCACCACCTTCCAGAAGAACTCGGTCGGCGAGAGCGGATAGATCTCGAATTTGGGCTGGACCCCAAGCTGCGCGAAGACGCGGTCGCCCTCGCGGGTGATGGTCATGACGGGACCCGTGTAGTCGTAGCGGCCGACGATGGCCGAGATGGCGTCGCCGGATACCTGGGCCTCGGCGGGCGCCTTCAGCTCGAGGACGCCGCCGGGCCTGCGCTCGAAGGACACGCCGGTGACCCGCCCGCCCCCGATCCTCATGCCGGTGACCTGCCCGTCCTTGTCGCGGAGGAAGGTGATGGTCGGGGCGAACCAGAGGGTGGTCGAAAATTCGTCCCTTATCGACGGGGTGAGGCCGAACTCGCCGTGGTGGGCCTGAAACCCGACCAGGATTCCGTCCCGGATGTATATCCTGTACTGCGTCTCAAGCTCCTCGCTCCAGTACTCCCCCGTGTATGGTCGGAGGTCATCCGCGATCCTTGCCTCCGACTCGGGGATGCGCTTGCTCGTGTTGACCGCGCCCGGCTGCGTGATCCTCGCCTCCATTCCCCCGTCCGCCCCCGGCGTGAATTCCACGTGGGCCTTGAGCTCCCTGACGTAGAAGTGCGAGGGACCCACCGGCCGTAGCTCCAGGGGCGGGCGGCCACCGCCGGTCGCCAGCAGCTTCCCATCCTTCATGGACAAGGTGAACGTCTGGTTGATCGCCGGTATCGGGTAGGTGCCCACGTACTTTCCCAGCTCCTTCGGGTCGGCCGTGACGTAGGCCGGCTCAACATCGGCCGGCTTGGCGGCCTCCGGCGCCATCTGGTCGCCGATGAAGACGGCGGCCACCTCCTGCGCCTTGCGCTCGGCGTTGACGCCCGCGAGGTTGCTGAGCACGGCGACCCCGAGTTCCGGCCCCGAGAACCACATGACCTCGCTGCGGTAGCCCGCGTCCGAGCCCCCGTGCGACACGGTCCGCAGGCCGCGGTAGCTCCCCAGCGCGACGCCGAGCCCGTAGTCGATCTTCTTGCCGTCCGACAGCACGCCGGGTTCCTGGAGTCGCAGGACGGCCTTCGCGCCGCCCACCTTGGGGTCGCGGAAGTTGTCGAGCCACTCCACGAGGTCCCCAGCGGTCGTGAAGAGGCTGGTTGCCCCGACGTTGGCGTAGTTGAGCGGGGAGGAGGCGAACCCGTCCCCCTCCTGGTGGTAGGAATAGGCCCGGCCGGGAACGAGCTGCGTCAGGTCCTGGTGGAAATGGGTGTGACCCATCCCGAGGGGCTTGAAGATGCGCTCGGCGCAGAACTGGGGAAAGGGCTCGCCCGAGACGCGCGTCACGATCTCGGCCAGAAGCGTGAAGCCGCTGTTCGAGTACAGGTGCCTCGTCCCCGGCGGGAAGTTGAGCTCCTTCTGCCGGAACAGCATCCGCAGTATCTGGTCCTGCGTGATCACGTCCGACAGGCTCCAGCCCGCGAGCCCAAGGATCTGCCACTGGTCGCGGATGCCGCTCGTATGCTGGAGCAGGTTGCGGATCGTGACCTTGGCGCCGTAGTCCTGGAGCTCCGGCAGGTACTTGTGGATGTCGTCGTCCAGCGACAGCTTCCCGTCCGACTCGAGCAGAACGATCGCCATGGCCGTGAACTGCTTGGAGACCGATGCGACGTGGAACACCGTGTCGGGCCCGATCGGGATGCCGTACTCTAGGTTGGCGATCCCGTATCCCTTCTCGAAAACGACCTTGCCCTTCTGGATGACCGCGACTGAGACGCCGGGCGTCGTCGCCGTGTCCCACTCCTTGAATATCCTGTCGATCTGCCTCTCGGCTGATTCAGGGGCAGCGTCCCCGCCGGGGGTCGCCGGGGCGTCGGCTGCAGGGTCGGCCGCAAGGGCCACGGCTGTCGCAAGGAGGCACGGGAAAAGCAGTCGCAAGGGTGTCATGGAAAGCGGCGGGCGGGCCCTGGGGTTTGAATGCGGGGCCAACAGATACCGCGCGGGCGGCCCATAGACTATATTAATCCGCGACGGTAGGCGGATTTTCCCACGGGGCCCGGTGAAACCCGGGCCTTCCTAGCGGACCTTGCCAGCGGAATCCTCGAGGACGACGTTCGACAGCACAGCCGTGTCGGACTTGTCGGGCAGGTGCGAGCAGAAGCCGATGCCGACGTAGAAGGGCCCGTCGAAATGAAGGTTCAAGGCAGGGCCGACCTGGTGCATGGGTCCGCCGTCCAGGCTCACGAAGAGCGCAAAGGAGTCCCCGTGCTTCTCGATGCCAATGCGCCTGGCCCCGGCTCCGCCGGAAACACCGGGATCGCCCGGAGCCTGCATGCGGTAGGCCTCCTTGATGTTGGCGTTCTTCTCCGGACGCTGCGCCAGGTGGATCAATCCGGCGCCGTGCAGGGCGGTCATGACCTCCCTGGAATCGTCATCAAGGTCCTGGCGGATGACGAAGACCGCCTTGCGGTCCCCGCAGCCGTTCGGGTTCGGGAACGAGACGTCGGCCGCGAGCGAGACGTCGCCGGACAT
>PMSP01000182.1 GCA_003168315.1 Opitutaceae bacterium | reverse complement strand
GGCATCGACGGCGGCCTCGCGCGCAGGCTGACGAACGGGCCCGGCTACGCCGTCTTCCCGAGGTTCTCGGCCGACGGAACCCAGCTCGCCTTCACGGCCCAGTACGACGGGAACACGGAGGTATACGTCATGCCGGCCGACGGCGGCACGCCGAAGAGGCTCACCTACACGGCGACGCTTTCCAGGGACGACCTCGGCGACCGGATGGGGCCGAACAACATCGTCANNCGCGTTCAACGGCCAGCTCTACTCGGTGGGGATGGACGCCGACCTGCCGAAGCAGCTGCCCGTGCCGCGGGGCGGCTTCATGTCGTTCTCACCCGACGACTCGAAGATGGCCTACAACCGCGTCTTCCGGGAGTTCCGCACGTGGAAGGACTACCGCGGCGGCATGGCCGACGACATCTGGATCTTTGACTTCAAGACTGGCGGCCTGGAGGACATCACCAACAACCCCGCACAGGACATCATCCCGATGTGGGCGCCGAACAACCGCATCTACTTCCTCTCCGACCGCCTGGCCGACGGCGTGAAGAGGCTGAACCTCTACAGCTACGACCTGGGGACAAAGGCGACGGCGCAGCTCACCCATTTCAAGGACTACGACATCAAGTTCCCGTCGATTGGCGGCGGGGTCATCGTCTTCGAGCAGGCTGGCTACGTCTGGTCGTTCGACACGGGCACGAACGCGACGAGGCGCCTGCCGATAGTGGTCAAGGACGACTTCGTCACGGCCAGGACGGCCGTCGTCAACGTGGCGGACCACGTCGAAAGCGCCGCCCCCTCGCCGGACGGAAAAAGGGCCGTCGTCAACGCGCGCGGGGACACCTTCACCGTCCCGGCGAAGGATGGGTCCATCCGCAACCTGACCCGCAGGTCCGGCGTCCACGAGCGCGACGCGTCGTGGTCCCCCGACGGGAAGTCGATCGCCTACGTCTCCGACGAGTCCGGCGAGAACGAGATCTACGTGCGGCCCCAGGACGGGACCGGCGACCCCGTGAGGCTGACACAGGGCGCGGACACCTACTATTACGACCCCAAATGGTCGCCCGACAGCAAGAAACTCCTCTGGGCCGACCGGATGCAGCGCCTGCGGATCGTGGCGGTTGACACGAAGGCGGTGACCGTCGTCGACACGGCGACGGCCTTCGAGATCCGGGAGTACAATTGGTCGCCCGACAGCAAGTGGGTCGCCTGGACGCGCCTCGAGGACGACTCGCTGTCAAAGGTGTGGCTCTACACGCTCGACGGAGCCAGGACGCTCGAGGCGACGGACGGCTGGTACGCCTCGGACGCCGCGGCCTTCAGCGACGATGGCAAGTTCCTCCTGCTTTCCTCGGGGCGCGACTTCAAGCCGACCCTGAGCGACATCGAGCTTGAGCACGTCTACAAGAAGCTCGAGCGGGTCTACCTGATCGCGCTCGCGAAGGACACCGATTCGCCCTTCAAGCCGAGGAGCGACGAGGTGGATGTCGCGGCCCCCAAGCCGGACGACAAGCCCGCCGACGCCAAGGACCCGAAGAAGGACGCCGCGCCGAAGGCGGTGGTCGTCAAGGTGGACGAGGACGGCCTGCGGGACCGGATCGTCGCCCTTCCCATCAAGCCGGGCGACTACAGCGAGATCCACTCGGTCGGCGACAAGGTCTACTACCTGCGCGACGATTCCGACGGCGGCGACGGCGCCGGCCCCCCGCAGGCGAAGGCGCTGGTCGTTTACAACCTGAAGGACAGGAAGGAGACCGAGCTTGGAAACGTGATGGGCTACGACATCACGGCCGACGGTAAGAAGATGCTGGTCGCGGTCGAGAAGGACTTCGCGATCATCGACCTGCCCACCGCCAAGATCGACACGAAGGACAAGCTCTCCTTCGACGGGCTCGAGATGACGCTCGACCGGCACGCCGAGTGGGCGCAGATCTACGACGAGTGCTGGCGCCAGATGCGCGACTACTTCTTCTCGCCGACCATGAACGGCGCCGACTGGCCCGCGATGCGGGCCAAGTACGGCGCCCTGGTGCCTTACGCGCAGACCCGCTACGACCTCACCTACCTGATCGGCGAGCTGATCGGGGAGATCCACAGCGGGCACACCTACGTGGGGGGCGGCGACGAGCCGAAGGCTCCCCGGGTCCCGACCGGGCTCCTCGGGGCCGAGCTGTCGCGCGACCCCCAGAGCCGCGCCTACCGGGTTGACAGGATTATCCGCGGCGAGAACTGGGTCGAGAGCGAGCGTTCCCCCCTGACCGAGATCGGGGTCAACGTCAGCGAGGGCGACTACATCCTCGCCGTGGACGGCGCGCCCGTGCGCGATCTCGCGAACATCTACTCGGCGCTGGTCGGCAAGGCCGGCAAGCAGGTCGTCCTCAGGGTGAACTCGAAGCCCGTCGACGAGGGTGCCCGGAGCGTGACGGTCGTCCCGACAGCCGACGAGGCCCCCCTCTACTACGAGACCTGGGTGAAGCACAACACCGACTACGTGTCGCAGAAGACCGGCGGCCAGGTCGGCTATATCCACATTCCCGACATGGGTTTCGAGGGGCTGGACGAGTTCGCGAAGCACTTCTACCCGCAGCTTCACAAGAAGGCCCTCATCATCGACGATCGAGGTAACGGGGGCGGCTTCGTGTCCCCGATGATCATCGAGCGCCTCTCGCGGGAGCTCGTCATGTTCGAGAAGGCGCGCAATGCGTCCCCGGTCACGAACCCGGGGGACATGCAGCTCGGGCCAAAGGTGGTCCTGATGGACGAGTTCTCGGCCTCGGACGGCGACATCTTCCCCTACAGGTTCAAGAGCGACGGGCTCGGCAAGCTGATCGGCAAGCGCAGCTGGGGCGGCGTCGTCGGGATCAGGGGCACCCTTCCGATCGTCGACGGCGGGTTCCTCAACAAGCCGGAGTTCGCGCCGTACGGCAGGGACGGCAAGTCGTGGGTGATCGAGGGCCACGGGGTCGACCCGGACATCGTCGTCGAGAATGACCCCGCCAAGGAATTCTCGGGTGTCGACCAGCAGCTCGACCGCGGGATCGAGGAGATCTTGGCCGAGCTCAAGGCGAAGGGGCAATCGGCACCCCCGCCGCCGCCCTTCCCGGACCGCACCTGATCGCCCGGCGGTTGTCCAACGGCCCCGTAGATGGCCTTCACGACGATTAACCCCGCGACCGGCAGGCGGATCCGCTCGCACCGTCACCTGGGCCGGAGCGAGCTCGAGTCGGCGGTTGCCGGCTCGGCCGCGGCGTCCCGGCGGTGGCGCGACCTCCCGCCCGGGCGGCGCTCGGCCGCGCTCCGCGCGGTGGCGGCCGTCCTGAAGAGGCGCCTGCCGCAGCTTGCCAGGCTCGCGACGCGCGAGATGGGAAAGCCCCTGGCCGAGTCACGGGCCGAGGTTGAGAAATGCCGCCTCGTCTGCCTTTACTACGCCCGGCATGGGGGGGCCTTCCTCAAGGACGAGCGCCCGCCCGGAGCCGGCCGCGGCGCGAGGGTCACCTTTGAGCCCCTCGGGACCATCCTCGCCATCATGCCCTGGAATTTCCCCTACTGGCAGGCGTTCAGGGCCGCCGTCCCCGCGCTCATGGCGGGCAACACGCTGCTCCTCAAGCACGCGGCCAACGTGACCGGTTGCGCCAAGGCGATCGAGGCCGTGTTCGCCGAGGCGGGCCTCCCCAGGGGGGTGTTCCGGACGCTCGTCATCCCGACCAACTGGATTGGCGCGCTCCTGGCCGACCCGCGGGTCAGCGCGGTCACGCTGACGGGAAGCACCGCCGCCGGCAGGATCGTGGCGGCGCAGGCCGGGGCCGCCATGAAGAAGGGGGTCTTCGAACTCGGGGGAAGCGACCCCTACCTCATCCTCGCCGACGCCGACATCGAGAAGGCCGCCGAGACCTGCGCGGCGTCGAGGCTCATGAACTCCGGCCAGAGCTGCATCTGCGCCAAGCGCTTCATCGTCGTCAGGAGTGTTCTCGGGGCCTTCGAGGACGCCTTCACGGCGCGCATGGTGGCGCGCATGGTGGGCGACCCCCTTGATCCGGAGAGCAAGGTCGGGCCCCTCGCCAGGGAGGACCTGCGCCGGAAGCTGCACGGCCAGGTCCGTTCGAGCCTCCGGGCCGGGGCCCGGCTGGTTGTCGGCGGCGCCCCGCTTCCCGGTCCCGGGTTCTTCTACGCCCCCACTGTGATCTCCGACGTCCGGAAGGGCATGCCGGCGTACAGTGAGGAGCTGTTCGGCCCGGTCGCCTCGATCATACCCGTCCGGGACGAGGAGGAGGCCGTCCGGGTCGCCAACGACTCGGAATTCGGGCTCGGGGCGGCCGTGTTCACCCGCAGCAGGAGGGCCGCG
The DNA here is from genome assembly GCA_003168315.1 of Opitutaceae bacterium. Taxonomy (GTDB): domain Bacteria; phylum Verrucomicrobiota; class Verrucomicrobiia; order Opitutales; family Opitutaceae; genus Palsa-1447. Next base: position 2,233 of record PMSP01000182.1, on the reverse strand, counting down.
GAGAGGGTCTCCGGACGGCTCCAGGCCGGGTGCGTCTTCTCGAACGACTTCGTGCGCTCCGATCCCGCGCTCCCCTTTGGCGGCGTGAAGCTGAGCGGCCACGGCCGCGAGCTCGGCTCCTTCGGAATCCGGGAATTCGTCAACGTCAAGACGCTCTGGATGCGCTGACCCGAAAGGCGGAGCCCTTTGTTACAAAAGGGTTAGGGCCTGAATAAATTCTCGTTCAAGGGGCGAGAACAATGGATCATCTGCGGTTTGCCCAATTTGAGTCCCTTGCGCCGAAATGGCTCCCCATAAGAAAAAGTCCCGCCCCCAAGAGTCCGAGAAGGTCGCCTATTTCAACCGCGAGCTGAGCTGGCTCGCTTTCAACCGCAGGGTCCTCGAGCAGTCGCAGAGCGACCGGCACCCGCTGCTCGAGCGGGTGCGCTTCCTCGCCATCGTGAGCTCGAACCTGGACGAGTTCTTCGAGATCCGGGTCGCCGGCCTCATGCAGCAGGTGGACTCGGGCCTGATGGAGTTCGGCTCCGACGGGCTCACGCCCGTCGAGCAGCTGCGCCGGATCCACTCGGTCGTGGCCTCGCTGGTTGAGGACCAGTACCACTGCTGGCACCACCAGCTGGTCCCCGCGCTGGCCCGGGAGGGGATCCTCTTCAGGCCCCCCCACGACCTCACCAAGTCCGAGCTCAACTGGGTGCGGACCTACTTCAAGGACCAGGTGTACCCGGTCCTGACGCCTCTCGCCCTGGACCAGTCCCATCCCTTTCCCCAGCTCGGAAACAAGACCCTGAACGTGGTCGTCTCCCTGGAGAGCCCCGACGCGGAGCACGAGAGCGGGAAGGCCCGGCATGTCGCCATCCTGCCGGTTCCCCGGATCCTCCCGCGGCTCGTCACGATCGCCCCCACAAGGCCCGGCCCCCAGCGCACCATCTTCCTCTCCGACATCATCAAGCTCTGCGCGGGCGAGCTCTTCCCGGGCTATGAGCTGAAGAGCGCCCACGCGTTCCGGGTGACCCGCAACAGCGACCTCTACATCGACGAGGAGGAGGCCGAGAACCTGCTCAAGAGGATCGAGGAGGAGCTGCGCAACCTCAGGCGCGGGGCCGCGGTGCGCCTGGAGATCGAGAAGGGCCTGGACGAGGACATCTTCAACACGGTCTGCCAGCACCTGAGCCTGTCGCACGATTACGTCTACCAGCTGAACGGGCCGATCAATCTCCTCAGGCTGCAGAGTCTGGCCGACATCGACCGGCCGGACCTCAAGTATCCCCCCTTCACGCCGGTGAACGTGTCGCCCCTCAAGGACCCCTCGCGGATCTTCGAGGTCATGCGCGAGCAGGACGTCATGCTCCACCACCCCTACGACGCGTTCACGCCCGTGGTCGACTTCGTCGAGCAGGCGGCCCGCGACCCGCAGGTGATCGCGATCAAGCAGACCCTCTACCGGACGAGCGGCGACTCCCCGATCGTCCGCGCGCTGATCGAGGCCTCGCGCAACGACAAGCAGGTGACGGCGCTCGTCGAGCTGAAGGCGCGCTTCGACGAGGCCAACAACATCCAGTGGGCGAAGCAGCTCGAGGAGGCCGGCGTCCACGTCGTCTACGGCCTGGTGGGCCACAAGACCCACTGCAAGCTGTGCCTCGTCGTCCGGAGCGAGGGCCGCTCGATGAAGAACTACGCCCACCTCGGGACCGGCAACTACAACCCGAGGACGGCGAAGCTCTACACCGACCTGAGCTATTTCACGTCGAGGAAGGACATCACGAGCGACGTCGCGCAGCTCTTCAACACGCTGACCGGCTTCGGGAGGACGCAGCGCTTCCGCAACATCGTGGTCGCCCCCTTCAACCTGCATCGGCGGATCGGCGAGCTGATCGACCGCGAGGCCGCCAATGCCAGGGCCGGAAGGGCTGCGCGCATCCTCTGCAAGATGAACGCCCTGGTCGACAAGGCGACGATCGACGCCCTCTACAAGGCCTCCCAGGCCGGCGTCACGATAGACCTCATCGTCCGCGGCGTCTGCTGCCTCGTCCCCGGGGTCAAGGGGCTGAGCGAGAACATCACGGTCAGGAGCGTCGTCGGCAGGTTCCTGGAGCACGCCCGCTGCTTCTACTTCGAGAACGCCGGCGGCGAGCCGCTGATCCTGGCCGGCAGCGCCGACTGGATGCCGCGCAATCTCTTTGAACGCGTCGAGGTCATTTTCCCGCTGAAGGACGCGCTGCTGCGCGAGCGCGTC
>PMSP01000145.1 GCA_003168315.1 Opitutaceae bacterium | reverse complement strand
CGGTGATGTCCTTGGTCTTGGACGCCTGGCGGGGGGTCTTGGCGAGGAGCGCGCCTGGGGCGATCGTATCCCCCTCGTTGACGGCGATCTGCGCGCCGACCGGGATGGAATACGCCGCGAGCGGCTTGTTCTTCGCGTCGCGCACCTCGACCTGGGGATTCAGGTCCTCCTTGTGCTCGATGACGACCGTGGCGATGCGGCCGGACGACTCGTCAAGCTCGCGCTTCACGGTGACGCCGGGGATCATGTCCTTGAAGACGAGCGTGCCGCCCTTCTCCGAGAGGACCGGGATGTTGTAGGGGTCCCAGACGGCCAGGACCGAGCCCTTGGCGATCTTCTCGCCGTCGCCGACGTGCAGGAAGGAGCCGACAACGATGTTGTAGCTTTCGACCTCCTTGCCCTCGTCGTCGATGATCTGGATGGAGCCCGTCTTGTTGAGGACGATGTTCCCGCCCTCGGCGGCCTGCACCAGGCGAAGCGCCTTGTACTTGACGAGGCCCGAGGACTTGACGCGGATCTCGGGGGTCTTGAAGCCGCCGGAGGCGACGCCGCCGATGTGGAACGTGCGCATNNGTGCCGGGCTCGCCGATCGACTGCGCGGCGATGATGCCGACGGAGTCGCCGATCTTGGCGATGCGGTTGGTGGCCGGGTTGATGCCATACGACTTGGAGTCGATGCCGTGCTTGGACGACGAGGTGAGCGGCGACATGATCTTCACGCGCTCGATGCCGACGTCCTCGATCTTGGCGGCGATCTCCTCGGTGATGAGCTCGCCGGAGCCCACGATCGTCTCGCTCGGCTTGAGCGGGTTCTTCACGTTGTCGCTCGAGCAGCGGCCGATGATGCGCTCCTTCAGGCCGACGATCTCGTCGTCACCCTCGTAGATCGCCTTCTTCCAGACGCCGTCGCGGGCGCCGCAGTCGTCCTCGGCGATGATGACGTCCATCGCCACGTCGCAGAGCTTGCGCGTGAGATAGCCGGCGTCGGCCGTCTTGAGGGCGGTGTCCGCGAGGCCCTTGCGGGCGCCGTGGGTGGAGATGAAGTACTCGAGGACCGTCAGGCCCTCGCGGAACGAGGACAGGATCGGGCGCTCGATGATCTCGCCCGAGGGCTTGGCCATGAGGCCGCGGGCCCCGCACAGCTGGCGGACCTGCTGCTTGTTGCCGCGCGCGCCCGAGTCCATCATGATGTAGACCGGGTTGACCTCGTTCTTGCCCTCGTTGTGCTCGAGCTTGGCGAAGACCTCCTTGGCGATGCGGTCCGTGGCGTTGGTCCAGATGTCGACCACCTTGTTGTAGCGCTCGCCGTCGGTGATGATGCCCTTGTTGAACTGGGCCTCGACCTCGGCGATCTTCCGGCGCGAGTCCGAGACGATCTCCTTCTTCGAGTCCGGGATGATCATGTCGTCGATCCCGATGGAGATGCCGGCCTGGAAGGCCGTCGTGAAGCCGAGCTCCTTCAGGAGGTCGAGCACCTCGACCGTGACGACGTCGCCCGACGTCTTGTAGGTGTTGAGGATCAGGTCGCCGAGCTTCGACTTCGGGACGGGGACGTTCACGAAGCCGATCGGGGCGGGCCAGATCTGGTTGAAGATGACGCGGCCGACCGTGGTGCGCAGGATCTTCTTGTCCTTGTTCCCGTAGACCGTGTCCTTGCCGAAGTCCGGGTTCGGGATGTCGACCCAGTCATGCATCTTCGCGGCGCCGTCGGCCTTGACGAAGAGGACCTCCTGGAGGCCGGAGAGCAGCGGGACGCGGACGTCCTTCGCGGCCTTCTTGCGGGGCTCGATCGTGAGGTAGTAGGCGCCGAGGACGATGTCCTGCGACGGCGTGAGGATGGGCTTTCCCGAGGAGGGGGAGAAGATGTTCGACGTCGCCATCATCAGGAGCTTGCACTCCATGATCGCCTCGAGGGACAGGGGCACGTGGACCGCCATCTGGTCGCCGTCNNGTCGCCGTCGAAGTCGGCGTTGTAGGCCGTGCAGACGAGCGGGTGGATGCGGATCGCCTCGCCCTCGATGAGGACGGGCTCGAAGGCCTGGATGGAGAGGCGATGGAGGGTCGGCGCGCGGTTGAGCAGCACCGGGTGGCCCTTGGTGACCTCCTCAAGGATGTCCCAGACCTCGGGCGAGCGCTTCTCGATCATCTTGCGGGCGCCGCGGACGGTGTGGACGAAGCCGAGCTCCTTCAGCCGGCGGATGATGAACGGCTCGAAGAGGACGAGGGCCATCTTCTTCGGGAGGCCGCACTGGTGGAGCTTGAGCTCCGGGCCGATCACGATGACGGAGCGGCCGGAGTAGTCGACGCGCTTGCCGAGGAGGTTCTGGCGGAAACGGCCCTGCTTGCCCTTCAGCATGTCGGAGAGGGACTTGAGCGGGCGGTTGCCGGCGCCGGTGACCGGGCGGCCGTGGCGGCCGTTGTCAAAGAGGGCGTCGACGGCCTCCTGCAGCATCCGCTTCTCATTGTGGATGATGACGTCGGGCGTCTTCAGCTGCATCAGGTTGCGCAGGCGGTTGTTGCGGTTGATGACGCGGCGGTAGAGGTCGTTCAGGTCGGACGTGGCGAAGCGGCCGCCCTCGAGGGGGACCAGCGGGCGCAGGTCCGGCGGGATTACCGGCAGCACCTCGAGGACCATCCATTCCGGGCGGGACCTCGAGTGGATGAAGCCCTGGATGACCTTCAGGCGCTTGGAGAGCTTCTTCTTGATCTGCTTCGAGCGCGTGGCGCGCATCTGCTCGTGGAGCTCGGCGACCGTGGCCTCGAGGTCCATCTTGCTGAGCGCGTCGCGGACGGCCTCGCCGCCCATCTTCGCGACGAAGGAGTCGTCGCCGTACTCGTCGAGCGCCTGGCGGTACTCGGTGTCGGTGAGGAGCTGCTTCATCTCGAGCGGGGTCTTGCCCGGGTCGACGACCATGTAGTTCTCGTAGTAGATCACGCGCTCGAGCGAGCGGGCGGTCATGTCGAGGAGGAGGCCGAGGCGGCTCGGCATGCTCTTGAGGAACCAGATGTGGGCGACCGGGACGGCCAGCTCGATGTGGCCCATCCGCTCGCGGCGGACGCGCGCGATCGTCACCTCGACGCCGCAGCGGTCGCACACGACGTCCTTGTACTTGATGCGCTTGTACTTCCCGCAGGCGCACTCGTAGTCGCGCACCGGCCCGAAGATCTTCTGGCAGAAGAGGCCGCCCGGCTCGGGCTTGAACGTGCGGTAGTTGATCGTCTCGGGGTTCTTGACCTCTCCCTTGGACCACTTGCGGATCGTCTCCGGCGAGGCGACGGTGATCGACACGCAGTCGAACGGGCTCTCGTCGATGCCGAGGGCGGACCTGGCGTCGCTGCGTGTGTTGCTGGCGGTTTCTGAGGGTTGGATCATGGCGTGTGTGTCCCTGATGCTGTTCGTTTTGTGAGTGGTGACGTCCGGCCCTTACGAGCCGAACGAGAGCGCGTCGCGCTTCTGGAGCTTGATGTCGAGGCCCAGCGACTGGATCTCCTTGATGAGGACGTTGAACGACTCGGGCGTGCCGGCNNCGAAGCGCTGGCCGCCGTACTGGGCCTTGCCCCCCAGCGGCTGCTGGGTGACGAGGGAGTAGGGGCCAACGGCGCGTGCGTGGATCTTGTGCGACACGAGGTGGTTCAGCTTCATCATGTAGATGTAGCCCACCACGACCTCCTGGTCGATTTTCTCGCCGGTGCGGCCGTCGAGGAGCGGGCTCTTGCCCGACATCGGCAGCTTGGCCTCCTTCAGGTACTCGCGGACGCGCTTCTCCGGGATCCCGTCGAACACCGGGGTGGCGACCTTCATGCCGAGCTTCTTGCAGGCCCAGCCGAGGTGCGTCTCAAGGACCTGCCCCACGTTCATGCGCGAGGGCACGCCCAGGGGGTTCAGGCAGATCTCGACGGGGGTCCCGTCGGGGAGGAACGGCATGTCCTCCTCGGGGACGATCTTGGCGACGACGCCCTTGTTGCCGTGACGGCCGGCCATCTTGT
>PMSP01000335.1 GCA_003168315.1 Opitutaceae bacterium | reverse complement strand
ACGGGCCCGTCGTCCTCGCCGCCGACCTGGGTCCCGCGCCCGAGACGCCCACCGCCCCGTACGCGGGCGACCAGAACGCGAACGTGCACGACCGCCCCGTCCCCGTGCCGGTCCTCGTCCGCGGAGACGCGCCTATCGAGTCGATGCTGGTCCGCTCCGCGGATGGGTCGCTCGAGTTCCACACGGAAGGGACGGGGCGCCCCGCCGACGTCACGCTGCGGCCCTTCTGGGAAATCAGCTACGACCGCTACAACGTCTACTGGGACCTGGTGACGGACGCCCAGTGGATGTACCGCTCCGCCGGCTCCGCGCCCGGGCAATAGGGGCGCCGGCGGCCGCCCGGGCCGCCAGCCGCGGCGCACTCTGCCTTTGCATTGTCCACTGGAAAGGGTTTGTTCGGGGCCTGTGAGCAGCGCCCCCGCCCATCGCCGCTGGCTAGTCGCAGGCGACCTGAACGGATTCTTCGGGCTGGTCGTCGACAACCTGGCGGTCATGGCCTTCCTCTCGACCGTGCTGGTGGGCGTGTTCCGGTTCCCGGCCGACATCGTCTTCACCCGCATGTTTCCCGGGACCGCGCTCGGCGTCCTCGTCGGCGACCTGGTGTACACGTGGATGGCCGTCCGCCTGGCGCGCCGAACGGGCCGCGACGACGTGACGGCGATGCCGCTCGGGATAGACACGCCGACGACGATAGGCATGGCCCTCCTCGTCCTCGGGCCGGCCTTCGTCAAGTTCAAGCAGGGCGGCATGGACGAGCATGCGGCGGCGATCGCCACCTGGCACCTGGGGATGGCCGCGATGATCGTCATGGGCCTCCTCAAGCTCGGCCTCTCCTTCGCCGGGGGCTGGGTGGGCCGCGCCGTCCCGCGGGCGGGCCTCCTCGGCTCTATTGCGGCGATCGCCCTCATGCTGATCGGCTTCATCCCGATCGTCGAGGTCATGCAGGTGCCGATCGTCGGGTTCGTGACCCTCGGGATCGTGCTCTACGCCGTGGTCGCCAAGGGAAGGCTGCCGGGGATGATCCCCGGCGTCCTCGCGGCGGTCATGGTCGGGCTCGCGCTCTATTATTCACTGGGGCCCCTCGGGCTCGCCGGCCCCGGTTACCGGCCGCCGGGCGCCCTCATGCTCCGCTTCGCCCTTCCCGTCCCGTCGCTCGGCTTCGTCGACGGGCTTTCGGGCACCCTCCCCTACCTTCCGCTGATCCTGCCGTTCGGGCTCCTGATGGTGATAGGCGGGATCAACGTGACGGAGAGCGCCAGGGCGGCCGGTGACGACTACAGGACCCGCGACATCCTCCTCACCGAGGCGATCGCGACCCTGATCGCCGGGATCTGCGGGGGCGTGGCCCAGACGACGCCCTACATCGGCCAGCCCGCCTACAAGAAGATGGGGGCGCGGGCGGGCTACACGCTCCTGACCGGCGTCTTTGTCGGCCTGGGCGGAGTCTTCGGCTACCTCTCGAACCTGGTGGAGCTCGTCCCCCTCGCCGTCCTCGCGCCCATCCTCGTCTTCGTCGCGATCGACATCACGGCGCAGGCGTTCGAGGCGACGCCCGGCCGCCACTCGGCCGCGGTCGTCTTCGCCTTCTTCCCCGCCATCGCCCGCCTGGTCGCGATCGAGCTCGGCAATCCCGACTACGTCGCGCCGGACCACTTCAACGCGCTCCTCACGTCGACCGGGCAGGGCATGCCGGAACTGGGGGTCATCGTGGCGCTCGGCAACGGGTTCATCATAACGTCCATGGTCTGGGCGGGATTCCTGGCCGCGCTGATCGACGGCCGGACGCGCGCCGCCGCGGCGGTCCTCCTCGCCGGGGCGGGCATGACGCTCTTCGGCGTCATCCACTCGGTCGAGCCGGCCGGCGGCCTCTACCTGCCCTGGGACCTGGCCGGGGTCGCCAGGACGATGGCCTTCCAGTTCACGGCGGCGTACGTCGTCCTTGCGGCCGTGATCGGGATCCTCGCCGCCTTGCGCGGGCCGGCGCCGGAGCGGGCCTGACGGGCGCCAAGCGATGCCCAAGCTGGCCCATATCGCAGCCCTCTGGTCCCTCGACGGACACCCGGCGGGGGCCCGGCAATGGTCCCTGGCGAGGAAGCTAAGGGAGATCGCGGCGGCCGGGTTCGACGGGGCCGCCGGCCTCCTCACGCCCGAGCACCGGCGGCTCGCGCAGAGGGCCGGCCTGGCGCACCTCCTCGGCTACATCTCCTCGGACGACCCCTCGGAATTCGCGGCCAAGGTCCGCGCGCAGAAGGAGGGCGGCGCGGTCCACATCAACGTCCAGATGGACAACCATGACACGCCGCCCGCCGCCGCCGCCAGGCACTGGATCCGGATGGTGCGCGAGGCGGAGCGGATCGGCGGCGTGGTGGTTTCCCTGGAGGTGCACCGGGACACCTGCACCGAGACGCCCGAGAAGACCTACGAGGTCGCCGAGCGCTACCACCGCGCCACCGGCAGGATGATCAAGCTGAACTTCGACTTCTCGCACTTCGCGGTCGTGAAGCACCTGCGCCCCGGGGCCTACTCGGCCAGGCTCCTCGACCACCCCGACCTCGTGCGCAACAGCGAGCAGTGCCATTTCCGGCCGTTCAACGGCCACCACTGCCAGGTTCCCGTGACCCGGGACGGGCGCCTGACGCCGGAGGCGGGGGCCTACCTCGCCTTCGCCGGCGACCTGATGCGTCTCTGGGCGTCCGCCCGCCAGAACAGGGACAAAACCCTGTTCGCCTGCCCGGAAATGGGACCCCATGTCGGCTTTGGCGCCGGCGGCGGCTACAATGTCACGGGGCTGCCCGCGGCGTGGCCGGAGGCGGTGCGGCTTCGCGCCGAGCTCGCCAGGGCGTGGCGGCGCGCGGCCGGGCCCCGGCGTTAATCGGCAGGCACACCCGGCCAAAGGAGCGGTCTATTGCCGCATCTGCCGTGAGCTATGTCTCCCATCATCTCATGTCCGGGGAATCAGTCGTGCGTGAGGCCCGCCTGAGCCGCGTGGTCTACCTGCCCTGCCTGGTCCTCCTCGCGATCGCGGTCGTCCTCTTCGCGGAGGTCTACCGGGGCGGCTCCGAGACCCGCGTGGCGTTGCCGGTGCCCGAGGTCTTCCTCGCCGTCGCCCTCCTGGCGGCGGTCCCCGCGTTCGTCAGGCGCCGCTCCTCCGAGTTCGCTGTCACCAACAAGAGGGTCGTCGTCAAGGTGGGCCTCCTGAGGCGGCACTCGACCGAGATACTGCTGCGCCAGGTGGAGGGCATCACCGTCGACCAGAGCATTTTCGGCAGGATCTTCGACTACGGGACGATCGTCGTCGAGGGAACCGGCAGCGACCGGACCCCGTACAGCGGGATCGGCGGCCCGATGAAGTTCCGCCTCGCCGTGCAGGAGCAGATTGAGACGAGCCTCGCCCAGCGGGACGCGGGTCCGCCAGGGCCGGCCGCGGGCGATTCCTATTCCGAGCTTCTCAAGCTGAACGAGCTGAGGGAGAAGGGCGTCCTCACGGACGAGGAGTTCACCCGGGAAAAGAAGCGGGTGCTCGCGCGGCCCTAGGTCAGCCCTGCGGCTTCTTCGGGAGCGGGGGCGCCGGCGGCCGGTGCATCGCCTCCTTGAAGAACACGCCGTCGCCGGCGAGCTCGAAGCCGTCGAAACTCTTCAGCATCCTCGGGCCCCAGCTCGGATCGTAGACCCAGGCCATCCAGCTGATCCCGCGCTCCTCGAGGAAGCGGGTGATCCGGTTGCCGTAATGGTTATCGTCGACCACCTCGCCGGGCTTCAGCTCGAACCCGATCTCGGTGGCGATCATGGGATAGCGGTCCGCGGCGAACGCGTAGTCCTCCTCCCAGCGCGGCTCCCAGGGCTGCGGCCTCTTGTTCGGGTAGGGATGGGTCACGTAGCCGATCCCCTCCGCGCGCACCGGCTCGTAGCGGAGCGGGGTCAGGTCGTAGGCCAAGTCGAAGCCGGCGACGAGCGGGATCGCCTCCTTGTCCCAGTAGCGGAC
>PMSP01000095.1 GCA_003168315.1 Opitutaceae bacterium | reverse complement strand
GGGCGCTTCCGGTGGCCGCGTGGCGGCGCTCGTAGAGCTTCCACTTTGGGACGGGCCCCTCGACCACGCGCGCAACCTTCTCGGGGCCGCCGAGGGAGATGGCTGCGAACATCCCGGGCTCGTTCTGGACCGCGGGCTGGTTGCGCACGGATACGTTCGTGAGGGCGCCGCTCCCCTCGAGGCAGATCATTCCGGCTCCGATCCCGCCCATGGGGAAAGCGAGCTGGTCCAGGTGCTCCCCGGTGAAGGTGGAGTCAGGGCCCCTGGGCGGCGCGGCCTCCGGCGCGGTCGCCGAGGGACCCGCGGCCCTCGCCACCGCGGAGCCGGCGGCGATCGCTCCCAGCGTCCCCACTGAGGTGCGGAAGAACTCCCGTCGGGCGATGAGTTTCTGGGGCACGCGGGGATTCCTCGGAAAGGGGCCTGCTAGGCGGGTCGCCGGGATCCTACTGGGACGGCTTGAGGAGGAAGGCGTCGATGCCGACCGTGTAGCCCCTCGAGTCCGGGTTCTTGCCGGTGATGCTGACCCTGAGCGGGTTCTGGCCGGCCACGAGCACCGCGGCGCCGAGCGGGATTTCCCTCGCCGCCATCTGGGGCGAGTAGAGGTCGATCGGGCCGCCCAGGGGGTTCGTGCCGCTGGAGAACTGGACGGTTCCGAACCCGGGACCCGCGACCATGCGCGCGACGACGTCAAACCTCCCGGCGGCGGCGCTCGGCAGCAGGAGGGTGAGGTCGGCCGCTCCCGCGTCCGCCTGCCAATAGAGGGCGCCCCGCTTGGACCATGCCTCCCCGTATTCCCACTGTCCCATGTCCTGGGCCCAGATCCCGCCCTGCGTGGCCTTGGCGGTCGAGACCAAGTCCTCGGCCTCGACGGCGCCCGGGATGGAGAAGCCGGTCATGGGCGGCAGATTTGACGGCAAGAGGTCCGCCGGGAGCGGGAACGGGGCCGGGGAGGGGCCCGCCAGGTAGTAATAGGCCACCGACGAATAATCGGCCGTCACGGAATTCCCGGTGCCATGCTCGATCGTGAAGCGAATCGAAGTCCTGAACGGTATGGCGTCCTCGATGTGCCACCGGTAGGCGGAGACGCGCGAGCGCTTCTCGTCCTTGATGATCACCCCGTGGTAGGGTGCGGAATAGACGCCCCGGTCGAAATACCAGCCCGAGCAGAAGTAGTCCTCCGTCCCCGTGCCCTCGATCGCCGGGGCGGTCCCCCCGTCGATGTAGACCATCTCGTTTCCCTCGAGGAAGTAGAGCGCCCTTCCGGCCATGAAGAGCGCCGTCCCGACATAGTGGCCCTCGCCCGACGTCTCCAGGATGGTGTAGTTCCTGCCCGGGGTCGTCGGGTTCTCCCTGCGAAACTGCGCGTGGAAGTGCCGGGTGTCGGCCGGCAGCGAGTCGAGGGCCGTGTAGTCGATGTTGTAGTAGAACGAGTCTATCGGCTTGTCCGAGCCGTTGGTGAGCGTCCAGCGGGCGGACCTGTGAAACGGCATCGGCCAGTAGCAGTTGTAGCCACCCGAGGTCTCGTCGAGCGGCATCGAGATGTAGTCCTTCTGTTCGCCGAACCCGACGCCAAAGAACGCGCCGATGGGGCATTCCACGCTCGGGTTCGCATCCCCGTCCCAGTACATCCTGAGGATCGCCTGGCTCAGGATGGCCGCGTCCTCGCGAGGGGCTATCGTCACCCAGAACCGGTGGACGCAGCCCGCCCCCTCGTGGGTGAACAGGGTCACCGTCTGTCCCGCCTTCAGGTGCAGCGCGTCGTCGTTCAGGTGCTTCCGGTCCCAGGATCCCTCGTGCAGGGCGGTGCCGGCCCTGGGATTCGCGAGCCCGGAGAGCGGCGACGAGAAGCTGGCCTGGGCCCACAGGAGGGAGGGGAGGGCGACGGCCGCCGCCGCCAGCAGTCGCAGCGCGAGGTTACCCGGCCTTGACGCCGCCGGGCATAGCTTGGATCGGGGTATCATGGGGGTTCGGCCAATATCGGCCGCGGAATCCCCATAGCCAAGCAAAAGAACCTCGCGCCCGTCCGGCCGCAGGCGCCCCAATCCCTCCGCCCGGCCAAGCCCGGCCTACTGCTGGACTTCCATGTGGTACGCGTAGGTGCCGTCCACGAACTTGCCGTGGTCGACCGCGGGGACGAAGAGCGTCCCCCTCTGGAAGCCGTCCGTGAACATCTTCACCGTGCCGGGGGCCATGTCATAGGGAACGACGTCGACCGCCGTCACCTTGCCGTCCGCACCGACGTGGAACGTGGCGTCCAGCTTGTAGATCTTCATCTTCCTCAGGACGGATTCGACGAGCGGGTTGCCCATCAGCATGGGGTCGGACTTCCCGTCTATGTAGGCGACCGGCTGCACGGCCTTGAAGTAGTGGAGCCTTGCGATCCAGACCTTGGGGTCGGTCGGCTTCATGTGCGCGAGCAGGGCGCTGAACTTCCCGAAGGTGTCCTTGACCTGGTCGTCCGTGTTCGCGTCGGGCCCGAAGAGCGGCACGCCGTTTCGGGTCATGACGACGATCCCGTACATGTTGGTCGGGGTGAGTTTCTGGATCGTGTGCATTTCGATCTGGCCCTCGAAGAGCGTGTACATCCAGTCGCCGCGCGTGTTGACCGCATTGTTGTAGTGATCCTGGATGGAGTAGTCCCCGACGCCGTAGACGACGCCCTGCACGAGGTCCGGGTAGGCCTTGGCGAGCTGGCCATAGAGGGCCGGGGTGGACCTGCGGAGCATGTCCCAGGTGTGGTTCGAGTCGTTCGTCGCGTAGAAGACGATGTAGAACTCAGGCTCTGGGCGGCCCTTCTCGCTGTCGGTCGCCAGGTCGTTGCCGGTGGCGGCGTAGTGGAGGAGCCGGTTGTACAGCTCGGCGCTGACCGCGCTCGTCGCATCCTTCCAGTCGGCGGCCCTCTGCGGCTGGGTCTTCAGGGCCTCGTAGAATCGGACACTGTCAACGTCCGACATCGCGGTCAGCGGCACGAGCGTCCCGTCGTCGAAAAGGGCCCATGGCCCCAGCAGCTCGGATGGGGTGGCCCTGAAGGTGCCCCCCGCGGCGTTCTTCCACTCCTCCGACCGGGCCGAAGCGCTCGTGGCGAGGACGACGAGCGCTGCTGCAATTGCGACGCACGCTGACAGGCGGGGTATTCTGGGGGTCATGTCGGGGTTGAAGGCGGATTGGAACCCGCCGCCAACATGACGAGAGACAGCCCAGGGACAAGCCCGTTCCAAAAGTGGGACTCCCAGCGCCCTGCCCCGGCCGCCTTTAGGCGACCTCGGCGACCGGCGCGGGATGCAGAAGGTTGTTAACCGCGTCCAGGAGCGCCTGAATCTTGAAGGGCTTGAACAGGAACGCGCCGCCGTAGCGCTCCATCTTCCCGCTGCGGCCCGCGCTCGACAACCCGCTCATTGCGAGGATCTTCACGCTCGGGTTCAGGTGCTGGGCGATGTTGGCCAGGGCCGCGCCGTCGATGTTCGGCATGACAAGGTCCGTGATGAGGACGTTGATCTCGCCGCAGCGGGTCGCGAAGAGCGCCACCGCCTCGGCGCCATCCGAGGCCGTGAGGACCCGGTATCCGTTTCGCGAAAGCATCGCCGCGGTAATGTCGCGGAGCTGCGGCTCGTCGTCCACCACGAGGACAAGCTCCCCGTGACCCCGCTCGCCCTTCGCCGGAACCATCTCGATGCCGCCCTTCTTGCCGGACGCCTCAGCCACCGGCAG
>PMSP01000388.1 GCA_003168315.1 Opitutaceae bacterium | reverse complement strand
GTTGCGCCGGCGTGGCGCCGTTGCGGGTGCGGTCGCGTGCTATCAGCGGGCGCTTGAGCTACGCCCGGGCCACCTGGGAGCGCTGGTCGAGCTGGCGAACGCGCTGCAGCTTTGCGGACGCTTTGCCGAGGCGGTGGCGACCTACCGGCGCGTGCTCGACATCGAGCCGCAAGTAGCTGAGGTCCACAACAACCTGGGCAATGCGCTCAAGGATCTCGGGCAGCTTACCGATGCGCTCGTGAGCTACGGCCGCGCGCTTGAGCTCAATCCCCGCTTTGCTGACGCGCATTGCAACCTCGGCAACGCGCTGCGCGATGTCGGGCTTTTACAAGAGGCGCTGGTGAGCTACTGGCGTGCGCTCGAGCTCAAGCCCGCACTGGCGGAGGCGCACAACAACCTGGGCAACGTACTGAGGCGGATGCCGGGACGCCTGAATGACGCGATAGAGGAGTTCAACGAGGCGCTTCGTCTCAAGGCGGATTTTGCAGAGGCGCACAACGGCCTCGGGCTCGCCCTGGCGCAGACGCAGGGGCGCCTGGGCGAGGCGATTGCCCAGTTTCAGGAGGCGTTGCGCCTGGATCCGGGCCTTGCAGAGGCCCACAGCAACCTGGGCCTTGCCTGGACGCTGGTGCCAGGCCGCCTCGACGACGCGGCAGCCGAGCTAAAGGAGGCGTTGCGCCTGCGGCCCGATTTCGCACCGGGATGGCATGTTCTCGGGCTGGTCTCGATGCGCCTTGGGAATCTGCAGGAGGCGGCCGCGGCGTTCCATCAGGAGTTGCGCCTGTCGCCCGACAATCCGGCCGCACTTGAGGCGCTGGCCGCGGTGGCCCAGCAGGCCGAAGGCCGCTGAAGGGATTCGCGCGCGCCCGATCAGGGCATGCCGCCGGTTGGGGTGGAATCCATGGGCGTAAGGACGACGGGTCCCAAGAGGCCGGAATCGCGCAGCGGCCAGCCTGAGGCGTCGAAAGGCCGGTAATTCCGGCCCACGAAGTTGATCTCATAAAAGCTCTTCCAGTCCACGTGCCTGCGATCGAGGTCGCGGATTCGATTGGCGGCGACATTTGTGACCTCGACCTCGAGCCGGTTTTCGCCGGGACGCAGGAAGCTCCCAACTTCTACGCAAAACGGTTCACACCAAAGTGTTGCGACATCAGTGCCGTTCAGTCGGACGCGCGCGCTGTCGGCAACCTTGCCGAGGTCGAGACGCCAGGGCCTGATGCCATTGGCGCCCGCCTGCAGGATGAATTTCAGGCGGTAGACCGCGGTTCCTGCGAAGCGCGCGGCCTCCGGATCGTCCCGAAGCGCCCACGATCCGAGCGCAGAAGCGGTGAAATCCCCGGGCATCACGGGGCCTCCTTCGACGAAATGAACAACCCAGTCTCCCCCGAGCGCCAGGGCCGGCTCGCGTGATGGGCTGAGATATCGCCACGCCGGCCCGGAAGGTGCGGCTCCATTGAAGGTGCGCAGGATGCGGGACTGGCCGGGCGCCATCTGGAGGAAAACGGAGATCCCCTCCCTGCCGGGCCTCGTCGCAGCGATACCGCCTCGGTCCGGCAGGAGCGGGTCGAGGAGGGCGGCCGACGATGCGGGCCGGGCGAGGGCCACCCATTTCTCGATCAGCCGATTTCCCGTGTTGACGATGAAGTAATCGTATCCGTCTCCCCTCAGGCGTCGGACGCAAAGCAAGCCGTCATCCGCCATCCGTTCGCGGGTTATTCCAGCTGAGCCTAGGAGGACTGATACCCGACCGGGTGACGGGGGGCTGAATCCGCTTCCGGCCAGGATGAGCCCATCGCCCAGCCTCGCGCTGCGGATCGCGACGCTGTCCGGGGGATCCGCGGACGCGGAGTGGGCGCCGGCAGTGCCGCGGCCCAGGTCGCGGGCCTCGAGCCGGATACCACCGAGCAGCCCGCGGAGCTCGGCGCGCCTCGCCTCGAGATTCGCGAGGCCGGGCACATCGGACGGGACGTCCCCGACAAAAACAATGGTCGCACCGCTGCGCGCCAGATCGAGAAGATGCCGGAGCGTCTCCAGAGGCATGTAGCGGCAGGGCGGGATCACGACGGCGCGGTAGAGGTTTCCTCCGAGGCTGATTCCCGGCTTGCCTCCCGGCTCATTGGCGTCTCCCGGGCCCGCGCGCGAGGCCAGCAGCAGGGCGTCCGTGACCTCATCAAAGGAAAAGCCCCTGTGCCAAAGCTCCATGGCCGTCCCGTGGAATGGGCTTCCAAGCATCCACTTGCCCGGTGTCGTGAACTGTTCGACGAGCGGATCGGCCGCCCGGCCGCCCGGCATGGGCACCGGCGGGCCTCCTGATGGCAGCCTTATCTGCTGCCAGAAGTCGGCCACGGGGAAGTAGAGAAGGACGTCGTTGTCGGGTTTCCCCGCTTGGAGGATCGACTGGCAGCGCGCGGCGTAGGCGTTGAACGCCGGGAGATCATGCCAGAGGCCCCCGTTGGGGCCAAAGTTCACGGAGGCGTAGAAGAGCCACCCCGGCCACGGCGCGTCCTGCGGGGAATAGGGGATCCCGTGAAAGAACATGTGGTTGATGCCGCAGAGGAAAAAAGTGTCGGCGGCCGACTTCAGCTGCGGGAGCGAGACCTGGAAATGCTCGCCGAGCCACGTGAAGGTCTCGGACGAGGCAAGGGTGCGGCCAGTAACATGCGCCGCGGAGGAGGCGAACTTGAGCATCGGCACCTGGTCCTCGGCGCCGCCCCCGAATGATCCCTCGGTTTCCGGGATGTCGGCGGTCGCATAGACGTCCTCGATGTTTGCCGGGGCCCCGTGCGCCTGCTCTCGCGTGAGGCTGCCGTGCAAGTGGCTCCACGAGGTCCAAGCCGCCACGTACTCCTGGTGAAGCTCGCCGATCGTCCGACGGTAATCCTCCCTCACGCGTCCCGCGATGTCCGGATCCCCCTCGCCGGCCAGCGCGGGCAGGTGTTCGCGCAGGTCGTAGCCGCGGCGCCGGGCGAACTCGCTGAACAGGTCCGGTGTCCAGTTGGCCCCGAAGTATTCGAATGAGTCCTGAAAGAAGGCGCGCGGCATCGCTCCCGCGTAGCCCTGGAAGGCGAGGTCGAACCTGGAGAGGTACGTGTGCAACGCCCGGACTGAATACGGATCCACGACGTTGCCGGCTCCGCCCGGCGCGGCACGCTTGACTCTTTGCACCGGCTGGCGCGCCGTCAGCGAATACAGGCTCCATCCGGGGCCCGGCGCCGACCAGTCCAGCCGGCCGGCGCGCACGCGCTCCGTCAGGTCGATCTGCGCACCGTCGGGCCCAACCGCCCTCAGGCAGAGCAATTTTCGATGTTCGCCCGCAGTTCCCACGAACCCGTCCATAGCACCGGCTTTGCCAGCGGCACTCGCCGCGGCGCCTGCTGCCAAGGCCTCGCCGCTCGGCGCGCCGGTGCCGAGGAACTCGGGGATGCGGCCGTCCGCGCCTGTCGGATAGCGCTCGAGGGAAACCGATTCCGACGCCTGGTCGGCGGGCATCCACGGCCCACCCATCGGCCACCCGGTGCCGGTCGTCAGATCGACGCCCATGTCGAGGCGGCCTGCTGTGCCGGTCGTATCCGCGAGCATGTCCATCCACTCGGGCGAGAGGTAATCTATGAAGCGCTTCTCGTAACCCTTTGCGCCGTAGATCGGGCAGATTTCGACGCCGCCTATGCCGGCGTCATGGTATTCGGACAGAAGCCTTTCTAGGTTCGGCCGATCCACGGCGCTGCCCAGCCACCACCAGCGGGTCCAGGGCCGCTCGGTCCGCGTCGGGGCGGGCCACGAGAGATAATCGGCCGGCTCCGGTGCGCCGCCGTGCAGGCCAAGCGGGAACGCGCAGGAAAGGAGAAGGGCGGCCAAGCCTGCGCTCACTGATCTGGGGTGGGACATCGGGGGGACTTGAACGTTGCTGGGGTGACGAGGCCGACGGGAAGGCCATGATTGCGCCGGGGAGGCGCCTTGTCACCGTTCGTGGGCGTCGGATCCTTGAAAGTTATCGACCTTGAGCCCGGTTACACGCTCCGTCCACAGCGCGGGCCCGTAACTTGCCGGCGGATTGGGGCCCCAGCGAACCGTGCAATCGCGCAGCGTCACCTGGCTGGCGTCCTGGAGATGGATGCCGGCGATCACGACGCCGCTTTCCTGGATGCCGAGCTGCTCGGGCGGCCGCAGGTCAACCCTGCTGGGCCACTCGGTCGTCTTCGCAATATCGAGCGTCACGTCATCAAGCACAATGTCCTCGGGCCTGCACTCCGGCGAGCCCTGGATGAAAACGCCTGCCTCGGCGTGCGAAACAATGTGCGAGAAACGCAGGCCCGCAAGGCGGCCCAGCTTGCCCCCGGGGATTCGCGGATGGGCGTTCACGTAGATGGCCTCCGAGGCCCCCCACCACTCGTTGTGGAAAAGCTGCGAACGAATCACGATGTCGTGGGCGATGATATTCTCCACGCTGCCCTCGTCACGAAGCATGATCCCTATGCCCCGGTTGCACTGGTTCACGACGCAGTCGGCAAAAACGACATTGCGGACCGCATCGACCGTCTCGGATCCGATCTTCAGCGCGCAGTCGTGTGTCGTTATGACGCAGCCGGACACCACGATGTTCTCGCAGGCGCCGTACCTGGCGAATTCGCGGCTGTTCTTGATCACGATGGCGTCGTCCCCGCACTCGACCGAGCAGTCGGTGATGCGCACGTTGCGCGAGTGGTCGGGATCGATGCCGTCGCAGTTCGGGGCCTTGAGGTTGTTGCGGATAGAGATCCCGTGGATCGAGACGTCGTCGCAGCCGGCCAGGTGGAGCGACCAGAACGCGGCCTCCCTGAGGTTCACGTCGCTCACGATGACATGCCGGCAGTCCTCGAGCAGGATAAGACGCGGGCGCCACGGCTTTGCCTCGTAGATGTACGCGCCCTCCTTGCCGAGAAACTCGATGCCGCGGCCGTCGATCGTCCCCGTGCCCGTGATCGCGATATTTTCCGCATGGCGCGCCTTCAGGAAAATCGAGTCGGGATAGTCGGACTGCAGCGTGCTCGCCACCAGACGGGACCCCGGCTCGAGGTTGAGCACCACGTTGGACTTGAGCTCGATTGACCCCGACATGAGCGTTCGCCCCGAGGGTATGACCACGGTGCCCCCGCCGGCCGCATTTGCGGCGTCGATCGCCCTTTGCAACGCGGCGCCGTCATTTGCGGCGGGGTTGAAGGCCGCGCCGTAGTCGGCCGGGGAGAAGACGGCCGCGGCGATCGCCGGGCTGGAGATTGAAATCAGGGCGATGCATGTGACGATGAGCTTCATATGGGTGCGAGTTGAATTTGGCGCGGGCCTCAGTTGGCGCGAGTCACCGAGGGCGACTCGACGTCCTGGCAGTTGACGAGCTTCACGGGGTTCCCGTCGCCGGTCGCGAAATGTACGTTCTTCATTGTCCAGTCGCGCGCGTCCGAGATTTCCCCGGCCTTGAGGCCCTGCGCGGAAACATTCTCCCAGTGAGCCGAGCCGAGAGGCTTTTCCGCCATCCCCGAGGCCGTGATTATCTGGCGGGCCCCTGTGGCCGTGACCGACTCGATCGTGATGCCGCCAAAATTGACAAATCCCCTCTCCGGTGGCTCGACGGGCGTGGCGAGCACTTTCCAATACGAGGGGACGTCCTTCATGCCGGGCGGGATCCTGGCGTAACTGTACTGCGGGTTCCAATCGAGGTTGAAGGTGAAGGGCAGCGCCACGCCGGTCAGCACGAGGTCGCGGATGAGAATGTCCTCCACGGTTCCTCCCCGGGTCCGGACCGACTTGAAGCGGACGCCCTCGGATGTGCCTATCCCCACGTTCCGGTAGGCCACGACGTGGCGGATTCCGCCCGAGGTTTCACTGCCAAAGGAGATCACGCCGCCCCCGCGACGGATCGTGTTGTCCCGGACCACAACGTACTCCGTGGGGCGATTGACCCTCAGGCCGTCGTAATCGCGTCCCGCCTTGAGGCAGATGTCGTCGTCGTTGTTGTCGATGTCGCAGCGTTGTACGAGGACGCGCCGGGACGAGTCGATGTCCACCCCGTCCGTGCTCGGCCCCTTCACGCCGTCCATGACGGCGTTGTCCATGATCCTGACGCCGTCAACCGTCACGCGGTCGCAGTAGGTGATCTGCACGGTCCAGAATCCCGATCGCCGAAGGCGAAGCCCCGACACCGTCACGTCCTTCGAATCGAAGGCAACCAGGAGTCTCACCCTCTCGCAGTCGTAATCCGCGGCCCACCGGATTCCACGCGGCTCGTAGCTCTTGCGAAGCGCCCAATATTTTTTCCACCAGACCTCTCCCTGGCCGTCGATCGTGCCCCCTCCGGAAATCTCCACGTCCTGCTGGCCGTTCACGTTGATCAGGGCCGCCGGCCACGGCATTTCGATACCGGCAATGCGGGTCGCGATGATGGGATATGCGGACTCGTCGGTCGTAGCAAGGAGCGTGACGCCCTCGTCGACCCGCACGTGCACCCGGCTCTTGATGAAGAGGGCCCCGCAGAGGTAGGTCCCCGGCCTGAATATAACGAGGCCGCCACCCGCCGACGCGCAGGCGTCGATCGCGCCCTGAATCGCCCGGGTAGCGGGCGTCGCCCCGTCGCCGACCGCACCATAGGCATTGGCCTCGAAAACCCCAGGACCCGAGGGCGTGAGCCTTGCGCCGACATCGCTGACCCACCCCGGCAGGGCAGGTTCAGGGACGGCCGCATCCTGCGCCCTGACCAGGGTCGCGCTCATCAGGCCGATTACGACGTCGTTGGCGAGGGTGCGCATCGTCAGGGACTGCAGCTTTTTCCATGGATTCAGCGGCAGGGTCAGCACGGTGGCGGCTCCGCCCGTAATCCCACCGCCTGCGCCCTTGAAGCTGCCCGCACGAAGGACGCGCACCGAACCGGTTTTCAGATCCACGCGCGCGGGCAGCGGGCCGGAAAGCCGGAACTGAAAGTCATCGGCAAAGTAATCCTGCTCGATCGGCCACCACGTCGTCGGGTTTTCCAGGGCGAGGCGTTCCGTGGTGCCGTCCTGGTAGGTGACGATGACCTCCCCGTTGTCGAGGCGGCTCTGCATCGGATTCGTCGATCCGGCCATCATGAGGTAGACCTGGCTGGCGCAGCCGGTGAGGGGAATCACGGCCTCGGCGGGATAATTGTCCCAGCGCGAGGTGAACAGGATGTTTTTCGAATTCAGGTCGCCCGGGGTCGCCAGCGGCACGCCGTTGGGCAGCACGAGGCGCCCTCCGTTTCTGGCGGCTGCCGCACGCAGGCCTGAATCATCGATATCCGCGGTGGCGTTGTAGGCGCCGGCCCAGCCGCCAATCCCCTGTTTCGGCAACTCAAGTGAAACGAAGGGAGAGCGTGGCGAGCGGTATTCATTGCGAAATATCCGGGTCACCTGGTCGTTGAAATACGGAACCAGGTCGACCGCTTCCAGGATTGCCCCCGCCAGCGGCGGCTGCAGCCCGGGAGCCGAGGGCGGCGGCGTTTCCTGTGCGGGCGGTGCCGGTTCGGCCGCCGCGGGAGCGCCGGACCAGGTCACGTTGATTTCCGTGCGGTCCGCGCACGGCGCCGCGATCTCCACCCGTTCGGGAGCGCCGGGAGCGGACAAGAGCTGCCACGGCGCCGGCCGGCCGTTGACCTCGACGGCCAGGACCTCATGGAGCGGTGGCGTCAGGAGCAGGCGCAACCTCTGGGGGCGGGCAAACTTGGGCTCGACGACATACGTGTCGCGGTTGCCCGAGCGGCGGAACGAAAATGACAGGTCCGGGTGCCGCAGGGCGGCGTGGTCCCAGACCGCCGGAAACCCCGGCGCGAGAAGGAGCACGCCGGCCAGGGCGTCCGGCCGCACCCCGAACAGGCCCTCGACGATGGCGCGCGACATCACGCCGGCTCCATCGCCGAAATCCCTCTGGGATTCACGGCGATAGACATCGAGATATGACATGGTGCCCACGTTTCCGGGCGAGATCCCCATGAACATTGCCGCCATCATGGAGCCCTTTGTGATGCGCCACGCCTCCTCAGGCCGCCCTGCCTGCCAGAATCCGAGCGCCGCGTGCATCGCCTCGGCCATCACGACATTGTTTGTCGACCATTGGTAGGGCATCCAATCGCTCGTCGCCAGCGTGTGAAGCCCGTCAGGAACGCCCGGGCCTGCGACGGGCAGGTGCGGAATATCCCGATCCACCTGCGCCGCCATCTGCCAGGCCTCCGCCGGCGTCGGAACCTCGGAGTCAATTGTAT
The DNA here is from genome assembly GCA_003168315.1 of Opitutaceae bacterium. Lineage (GTDB taxonomy): Bacteria > Verrucomicrobiota > Verrucomicrobiia > Opitutales > Opitutaceae > Palsa-1447. Next base: position 23,047 of record PMSP01000388.1, on the reverse strand, counting down.
GGTAGAATGTCCAAAGCGCCGCACTGGGGTGGACGAGCTGCAGTCCCAGCAGATCCTTGTATTCGGCGAATTCGCCGCTCTCGGGCTGCCATAGCAGCGTGCGCATGGCCCTCGCGATCCGGGCGGACTCGAGCGCATAGGGCGCGGGATCGGCCCCTGCCAGCGGCGCAATCCGGGCGGCCATCTTGTTGTGGTAGTAGTTGTAGGCGGAGGCGTGGGCGGTGCCCCCTCCGTCATATTGGAGATTGTCGCTCGCCCAGATCGCTGCGTAGGCCTCGTAGAGAGGTAGCTTGTCCGGCCCGTACTGCCGGCGGAAAAGGCGGCGTTCCCAGGCCAGGTGCCGCACAATGACCGGCCACATCCTGACCGCGAACCCCTCATCCCCCGTCCAGAGAAGGTGGCGGAACAGCGCGTCGATGTAGACGAGGTTCATGTCATAGTGGCTGTTTGAGATGTCGCCGTTGCTGTGCAGGCCCTCCTCGTTGCGGGCGAGATTCGTGGCCTCGGACGGCGCGGGCACGTTGGCGGGGATCGGGTCCATGTTCTGGCGTGCGGCCCAATAGGTTGCGTTGATCCTCGCCCGGTCGTGCCAGCCGAGGTCATCCAGCGCGTAGGGGCCGCGCCAGCCGAGAAGCCGCGTGCGCCAGGCTATGGCGCCGTGCATGATGGCCTGCTGCGGCTCGTCCCAGAGGGCGTCCGCGGCCACGTTGAGGGCGCCCATCGCCGCATTGAGATAGGCATCGGGCGTGTCGACTGAGACCCGCGCGCGCAGCGCCGCGAAATGGGCCCGCGCCTCCTCGAAATGCCCCGGCAGGTCTGAGGCCGCATAGGCCGGATCGAGCGCGGGCGTGGCCGGGGCGGCCCCTTTGTCCGGGCTTCCGGCAGTCACCTCGCGGTAAGTGTTGAGATCCGCTGCGACTCCGGCGCCGCCAGCGATCCGCTGAAGCGAGAGCATGAGGGTCTGGCCATCGGCGAGCGGCGCGCGCCCGACGAGGACGGCAAGCTCGGGTTGCGGCGACGGCGCAGGCGCCAGCAGGGCATGGAGGTCGTTCCATTGCCGGGCGTCGGCGGCCGCGAGCGATGAGTTTGGGGGCACGACTCCGGCGATCGTCGCGGCCTCCGCCGTCAGCGTGAAGCAGCCGTCGCCGATATGAAGCTTGTTGCCGCGGCAGAACTCCGGCTGAAGCTGGAAATATTGGCTGATGGGGACCCGCTCGGTCCCGATGTCGCCGTCGCGCGCGCCGCGCTGGCCGTTGACGCCCCCGTAGGCCCATGCGAGCTCGAGGCCGGGCTCGGTGTTTTCGGCCGTGACCCGCACGACGAGCCCCTCCGTCTGGTCATAAGCCAGGGCGTCGACCCGCAGCACGCCGTTTGGTCCNNCAGCGGGTCGCGCACCTCGTAGAGGAGCTGGCCCGGGCGATAGCGGGTCACGACGTGTTCCGCGTCGTGGAGCCACTTTGCGCCCTCCACCGAACGAATGGCGAGGCGGAGATTTCCGCCCCGGCCCGGCAAATAGAGAACAAACTCGGGCTTGTCCCCGCCGTCCACCCGAAAGGCGGTGTCCCCGCCGTAAAGGGACCGGTTGAAGAATTCCGCGCCGTTCTCGATGACGAAGTCCGCCCCTTCGGGCCGGTAGCGCAGGGGACGCCCGATGTTTCCGGCCAGGTTCGGGGAGATCCGGCGGCCCGACGGCTCCTGCCCGGCCGCCGGCGGTGCCGCGACGATGACAAGCAGGACGAATCCGCCGGCGCCGGCGGACAAAAACCGGGGTAGTTTCATGGGCGCACCTCCATCAAGAGCTCCCGCAACGGCCGTGCCAGCATTGCCACTGTTGACAGTTAGACTGTTCGGGCTCGCGGGGCGGTATTGGGGAAGGGAACGGCCGGCGCCCCTATGATCTCGTGCGGCCTTTCCCGGCGCCGGCGCGGCACCGCCCCTATGGTCGGCCCCAATTTTTCTGTCTGAATCGCGCCGCCTTTCACAGGCCCCTTGAAATCGGCAATGCTTCGGTGGCCTAACACCGAAAGGCGCCCCATGAGCCCCGTTCAATCGCTCCTAGCGGCGCCGACTTGCGGATTGAGCGAGGGGAAGGGACGCCCATGCAGGCGCCAGAGACCGGAATAAGGTTTGAGAAAAAACCCATGGGGCCAATCATCCGGCCACGTTTCCCCATCCGAGATTCCGACGGCGGCACGTCGTTGCCCGAGCCACCCGCCACAGCTCCTTCAAAAAAGTCCCCCACCCAGGCCATGTTTCGTTTTCTTCCGCCCGCTGATGCATGCCAGTGCGATGGGTCCCTGCGCCAAGGCGCCCGCGTTCATGCCCAGCGACCCGGCTCAATGAACCTGAGCCCCTTGGCGCGTCGCCTCAATCGGATCCTTCGCGCGCTCGCGGCAGGTTTCACCCTTCTGTCCGCGTATGCCGGCGCATCGGACGGCAGGCTGGATATCTATTGGGTGGATGTCGAAGGCGGCGGCGCCACCCTCATCGTGACGCCGTCCGGCGAGTCCGTTCTGATCGACTCGGGCAGCCCGGGCGCCCGGGATTCGGGGCGAATCCACCACGTGGCCGCGGACATCGCCGGGCTGAAAAAAATTGACCATTATGTCACCACCCATTTCCACATGGACCACTACGGCGGCGCGGCGGAGCTCTCCACGCTGATTCCGATCGGCCAGGTGTATGACAACGGCCTGCCCACCGCCGATCCCGACAACGATCCAAGGGACGTTCGCTGGGTCATGCTTCTGCGTCCCTACCGCGAATTCATCGCGGACCGGCGCAATGTCATCCATGCGGGCGACATGATTCCCCTGCGGTCCCCCGCCGGGCTCCCCTCCCTCACGCTGCGCTGCGTCGCGGCAAAGCAGCACTTCGCACCAGCCCCGGCCGGCGCGGGCCCCAATCCGATCGCCGGCGAAAACACTCCCAAGCCCACGGATACAACCGACAATGCGAACAGCATCGCCCTCGTCCTCGACTTCGGGCCGTTCCGCTTCTTCGACGGCGGCGACCTCACGTGGAACACTGAAGGCGCGCTCGTGACCCCGGTCAACCGGGTCGGCCAGGTGGATGTCTACCAGGTCGACCACCATGGCCTCGGCCTGAGCAACAATCCGGTCCTGATCCACAGCCTCGCACCCACCGTCTCCGTCATGAACAACGGGGCCCGCAAGGGGACCGCGGGCTCCACGATCGAGGGCCTCAGAAGTTCACCCGGGCTGCAGGCCATGTACCAGCTGCACAAGAATGTCCGCGGTGACATCCAAAACAACACAGCCGACGAGTTCATAGCCAACGTCCCCGAGAAATGCGACGGCAACTACATTCACCTGGCAGTGGATCCCAGCGGCCTCAGCTACTCGGTGTCGATCCCGGCGACCGGCCATAGGCGCACCTACGCCACCCGCATCGCTGCGGAGCGCCAGCCCGCAAAACTGGAATCTGGAAAGGAAACCTCATACCCCAGATAAAATCGATGCCGCGCGCCACCGAATGCCTGCGCATTCGCCCAGGACAGAAGGCTGTTGAAACAGCCTTCAAGGCATTTCGGCGCATCAACCCCATATGATCTATAGCATCCGCCGCGGCGACGCGGACCTTGGAATTGCGACGCTTGACGAGCTTCGCCGCCGCCGCGACTCCGGGGAACTGACCGGTGCGGAGTACGTGAAGGGCGAACAGGACACTGGCTGGCGGCTCCTGGACGACATTCTAAAGCCTGATGCGACGGGCGCCGCCCCGCCCCCGCTCAGCCCTGCTGCACCGGCCAACCGGGGGGGAAAAAGCCGGGGAGCCCTGATTCTCGGTGCCGCCGTGATCCTCCTAGTAATCGCGGCATACGTTGCGCGGACAAGAATTGCCCCGTTCGTGAAGGTGCAACCGCCATCGCTAAGCCCGTATGAGCTGGCCTCCCGTCCAATCCCCCTTGCGGCGACGCCTACCGTTAAGGACAAACGGGCGGCCGATCGCGGGTTCTTGCGGCGTCAATGGCTCGAAGGATACCAGAATCGCGGGATTCACGAGGCGGGTCCCGACCACGCCACCGAGGAATTCATTGACGTTTACATCGACAAGGCCGACTTCGGGCCCAAGGCCGGCAGCACGCTCTCGCTCGACTCCGAGAGCGAAAGGCTCGCCCATGACCCCTTATGCACGGATCCGCTCGTCCTCTCCCTTGCGGCAGCGTGCACCCTCAATTGGTACGACCGCGTCAATCTCTACAAGAGAGCAGTAGCCGTGTTCCCGGCGACGCGCCACCTGGCCTTCCCGGCGCTGTTCGCCGACGTGAGCCTGATGAACGAGTCGAAGTACGACTATGACCAGGAAGGTGAGCTTAACACCAAAGCGCTCGCGCTTGTTACAAGTTGTTTCGTGGACGGAAGCTTCCAACCGGGCGACCAGCAGGAGATAGCCTCGCTGTTCATCGACAGTTGGGGCTACACCTTTTTCACTAGGAACGATGCCGCCGTGTGCCGCATCGTCTATGATGCCGGCCCAGCGTTCCACTGGCTGGCGCTTGTCCTCGACGGCGAGCGCTGCATCATCGATGCCTGGGCCGCGCGCGGGAACGGCGGCAGCGACACAGTCAGCGACCAGCAGTGGGCCGAATTCAACAGGCTCATCGTCGAGGCCCAAAAACCTCTGGTGGAGGCGTGGGTCCTTCATCCCAACTATCCGATGGCTCCGAACCTCATGATCTATGACTCGCTGGGCAGCGGACTCAAGGACATGCGCACCTGGTTTGACCGCACGGTCGCCGCTCAGATAGACTATCCCGCAGCGTGGAAAAACTTGCGATGGGGCCTGCGCCCGCGCTGGTACGGCAACGGCCCCGCCGAGATCGCGTTCGGGAAAGCGGCCCTCGACACCGGCCGCTTCGACACCGACGTGCCGCGCAAGCTGTTTGATTGCGTGCTGGACGTGGAATCGGAGTCAGACATGCCGGCAGGCCAGCGGATCTTCGGCCGCGCCGACATCTGGCCGCTCCTCCAAAAGATGTACGAGGGCTACGTTGCAGAACCCACGCAGGCGTCCTCGCTTACCGGCTGGCGCACCTCGTTCGCCGTCGTCGCCTATTTTGCGGGGCACTACGACATCGCCCGGAAGCAGCTGGAGTCCGTCGGCTGGAAGCTCACCCCGGCGGCGTTGAACAGCTGGGGTCGCGACCTGTCGTCAATGCCGCTGGAAGTCGCGGCGCGCACGGGGCCGCTCGGGGCGGAAGTAACTGCGGCCGAAGCGGCACGCAACTCGGGCGACCGGGCCACCGCGCTGAGGATATTCGCCGAGCTCGATGGAAAGCACACCTCCGACGCGCGCTCAGGCGAGTTCATTCGGCTGCGGCTCTCCCTGCTGACGGATGAGCAGCACCTCGTGGAGGGCAAGTGGGTCACGATGATGCCGACGAGCGACCACGACACCAATTGGGTCTTTAGTTTTGGCGAGGCGCACAGGAACGTCGATGGATCCCTGGATGTGGAATACGGGCGCAAGGGACACATGCTGTACCCGAAGATGCCGGTGGGCGGGAATTTCGAGGTGCGAGGAAGTTTCGAGGTAATTCGCTCATCCGACACCAATTTTCAGGGCGGGATCGTTATCGGTCAGCCAGACATCGAAACCTACAAATGGTTCGGCTTTCGGCTGAAGCGGCACGACGTGGAAGGAGACATTATTTGCTTCAGCCAGGGATGGTCGCTGAGGGAAATGAGTCAGCCTGTCGCACTCAACGACAAGTTGAACTCGTTCGACCTCGTGCTCAAGGATGGGAGGGTCTCGGCATCCGTGAATGGCGACCTAGTCTTTGAGAACGCGGAGACGCCCGCCACTCTCGACACACCCAAGGAATCCTACCTCGTCGGGCTGGGAGCGTTCAGCGACAGTGCGGACGCCGTGGTGAGATACCGTGGGGTAGAGATTCGCACGCTCAGCGAAACAGACGAAGGCTCCCTCTCGGGCATATCCGTTGCCAAGCCGGCCGTCGCCCCGACGCCCGCGCCGACCTCCCCGCCCAGGGACCTTACCGTCTCGGAGCAGATCGCGGCGGAGAAGGACGAGATGAACCGCGCCATCGAAAGCGTTAAGTCGATTGTCAACCAGCCCGTCCTGACAATGCCGGTCGCCGAAGGCATGAACGTCACTCATTGGAGCGACACATGGTTTCATCCCGGGGCTACCGTCCCTAACTACGAGAAGGCGGACATAACGAAAACACAGGAGCTTCCCTATTCCCACTATGAGTACGTGACATCGAAGCTTCATCCCGATGTCGCCTATCTCGGGAGCGACCTGGAATTCAACTCATTGACCAAGTATTTCTACACGGACCTCACGGTGCCTAAGAAACGCCTGACCCAATCGGAGATGGCGAAGATCAACCGGCTCTATCGGATCATAGCGCGATGCCAATCGGACATAAGCCGTCTTCAGTCCAAATGAGCTCGGGTCACCACTGAAGGTCGCCGGAACTTGTTTGTTCTTTCCTGTCTACCATAGAATTTCCCGCTCAACGCCTGGCTTTCTGTCGTATCGACGGAGACCGTTTTTCAGACCCTTATGAGTTCGTTATGAAGACTTACTCGGTAACTGAAGCCAAGGCCAAGCTCGGGCCCCTAGCTGATATGGCGTTGAAGAAACGCCCCATCTTTATCCGGCGCGGCCAGAGGATGCTGCAGCTGATCGAAGCCACGTTGCCGGAACCAATACCGCATTATCCTGATGGGCACTTCGCCGTGGGCGAGGAGCGTGCAGAATACCTGAATTCACTTCCGACCGACTCATCGCCGCTTGAACGATGAATCCGGTTCGGCAATGGGATATCGTCAAGGTTCGGATCAACGCCAATGACCGGGATGAACATCCGGCCATTGTTCTTTCCCCGGCGGAGGTCGCTTGCTCACCCCGGGTCGATCGGATAAATGTAATTTATGGCTCGACGCGCCGGCCCGCGCAGGAATTGCGACCTGGCGAAATCCTTCTTGATGAAGCGGACGGCTTGGACCATCTGCCCGTTTTCGACTGCCTTCTATTCCCCGTGGTGAAAAAGGCGGCGATTTCTGCGGTCGTCGGCCACGTCTCCTTCGAACGCAAGCGGCATCTCCACCGAACACTTGTCGCCGCACTTCGACTCTTTTCGTAATCTTGGCTTCCCAAAGTTTATCTACAAGGTGAACCGTAGGGCAACGGCAGGCTCGCAATTATGTGGTCCGCATGCAGCTGAACGGGATAAGCATAAAGTCCGACGATGCCGCTGGCCGTTGACTGGCTGTCAGATGATCTCGCCTAAATTTGCAAGTCGGGGATCGAACCGGAAGGGTACCGCGGTCGCAACCTTGAGCCTTCTGAAATCAGGATGCGCGGGATTGATAAGGAAGTTGAATTCTCCCGGAACGATGGCGCTTGGCACGCGCAGTGCGACGCTTCGTTGGCTTCGCACCCATGCGCTGCCGAATCTTTGAGTCGATACCGAATAGGGATAAGTCCTCCAGGACTTGGGGTAACGGAAAGGACGTTCGATCGCAGCGCTGGGAAGAGCAATGGCCGTAGCCTGCCATTCGAAGGCACCCAAGTCCTCGATATCCTCAACATGAACCAAAGATTCCATGGCAGCCAGTGCCCGCGATTCCGCGCAATAGACGACTCGCGTTCCCGGGAGATTCCAGCGCCCACCGTACCGAAATGCACCGTTGCCAGAAAGAGCCGTCCTTGCGAGGCGCCGGGCACTGAGTCGCCAAACCGTGACGGGCTCCGTCACGAAAATATACCTTCTTCAAATCTGTGGAGTACCGCCTCCACTTCACGCGCACCGGGTTCGGTCCTTGCGAAATCGAGCGGAGTTCGTCCCCCGAGCACACGAAGGGGTCGGTTCAGCCAGCGTCGAGCCCGTTCGTTCGTGCCGAGCGCCCGTTTTGCCTTGTCGTAAAGCCGCATGATCCGCACAACGCGCTCGCCTTCATCAAGCTTCAATCGCGACTTGCCGGCCACGCGCCGTGCATAGGTCCGCGATGGAATCTGAATCAGTCTGGCCAATTCTTCAGCGGTAAATCCCACCTCGCGACCAAACGCGACGACGTCGAGAACCGGAACGCCTTCCTCGACCTTGGCCACCAAGGCGGGATTGTCGGCCGAATAATCCATCCTTCTAGTGGTTGCCATATGGCATAACTATCACTGCCACATGGCTGAAGTAAAGAAATTCTAGGAATACCAGGCACGGCGAGACTTGGCTTGGCGCCCACCGATGCCTGAGGATGCGTTCATGGGCCGCCGTCTTTCAAATTGTTTGTCGGACGCGAAGCGCGCTGCCATTGGCATAGTGCCCCAATTGAAAATTCAGCCTTCTTCCAAATGACATGAGAGCCAACGCACGCGTCACCTTGAACTCGGTACTGGCTATCGCTCTCGGCGTCGCCGTCTCGGTCGCCTCGGCCGAAGAGACAAAGCCGGCAACCCTCGCCGAGGCGCTCAAGACCATACAGGGCAAGGAGTTCGTCGACCTCACCCACAGCTTCAGCCCGACGACGCCCGTGTGGAAGGGATTCGGTCAGGCGACCATGTCGGCGGCTTCCGATCCCAAGACGCACCTCCCCTACACGATCGAGAAGGACGGCTTCCACTCGACCTTCTATTCAATGGTCGGCCAGTACGGCACGCACGTCGACCCGCCGGCGCATTTCAGTTCCAACGGCACGACGATGGATCGGATTCCGCTTAAGGACATGATACTGCCGCTGGTCGTCTTCGACATGACGCCGATCATCGCGACCGACGCGAATCACGCGCTGAGCGTCGATGACGTCAGGGCCTGGGAGAAGACGCACGGACAGGTCCCGGCTGGCTCGTTCGCCGCCTTGCGTACCGATATGTACAAGGACTGGGAGAGCGACCCGGAGCGCTTCAAGCGCTATCCGTTCCCGGCCTGGTCGCTCGCGGCCATCAAGTTTCTCTTCGACGAGCGCGGGGTGACGGCGATCGGCCACGAGGCGCTCGATACCGACACGACCGAATCGATGGAGTCCGAGACCTGGCTCCTCAGGCAGAACCATTTCCAGATCGAGGGATTGGCCAATCTCGACAAGGTTCCGGCGACCGGCGCCGTCATTGTCGTGACGTGGCCGAAGGTCGAGAACGGTTTCGGTTTTCCGGCCCGGGCGTTCGCGATATTGCCCTAGACTCTTTTCTCGTGCCCCCGCTATGGCGGAGGAGGCAAATCCATGTTGTGCATGACCGCGATCAGCCATATGCCGCCCTCCCGGGTCATGACAAAATTCAGCAACCCCTTTCTCTGGGGCATGTCCGTCATTCCGGTCATCTCCCACGTAGCGTCAACCGCCGCCACATCCGGCTTGATGAACCTGATCTTGCTTCCGGTTATGGTCAGATGCGTGTCCTTGAAGATCGTCGTGAATCGCGGCGCGTGGAACTTTTCGACCTCCGACCTTCCCTGGGCGCTCATCCCGCGAACGTTCGTGAAGTCGGCGTCCTCGGCAAAGACCATCGAAAAGGCCTTGGCGTCATGGCTGTTCCAGGCCGCTGCGAAATCAGCCAGAACCTTGGCGATCCCGTCCCCGTCCTTCGCACTGGCCGGGGTTGCTGTTTGGACTCCGCTTGTCTGGCCGACCGCGGCCGTCGCCAGGATCAGGATCAGCGGAAGAGCTGCGAAGGCGCGTCTCATCAATTCACCTATCTACCAAGCATCCCTTCCAGATTCAATTCCCTATTACCCCAATCGGTCAGAAAAATGGAATGCATCGGGTCCGCTTGCCGATCGATGGGCGACAAGCCTCCTCCAGCCAAACCAAACTAGGCCCTGCGCCGGCCCTTACCAGCAAAGCTCCCGCTGGGTGAGTGCCCTGGGAATTGAGGTCGCCATCGTCCAGCCGCGGGTGTGGGTTTGTGGCTTATGAAATGCGCCGCGATCATTGCCGCCCTGACCCTTTTCATGCCCTCATCTGCCCTCCTGGCCCAGGTCCAGCTGGCGACCGCCGGGAACACCCCGCCGGTCGCCCCAAAGATGCCGAAGGACGTCTCGGTCCACGGCGACAGGCGGATCGACGACTACTTCTGGCTTCGCGACAGGACGAACCCGGCCGTCATCGACTACCTGAGGGCCGAGGACAGCTACACGGCTGCCGTCATGGCCCCGACAAAGCCCCTTCAGGAAACCCTGTACGCGGAGATGCTCGGCAGGATCAAGGAGACGGACTCGAGCGCCGCGTATCCCGACGGCGCGTGGCTCTACTACTCGCGGACCGAGGAGGGAAAGCAGTACCGGATATTCTGCCGCCGGCCGCGCCGGGGCGACGCGGCGGCCGAGCAGGTGCTGGTCGACCTCAATCAACTCGGCAAGGGGGAGAAATTCATAGGGATCGGATCCTACGAGGTGAGCAACGACGGCAATCTCCTCGCCTACTCCATCGACCGGACCGGGCACCGGGACTATGCGCTCTTTGTCGAGGACCTGCGGACGGGCAGCCTCGTGCCGCAGACGGTGGGCACCGTTTCGACCGTCGCGTGGGCCGCGGACAACAGGACCCTCTTCTACACGCAGGAGGACCCCGTCTCCAAGCGGTCGTTCAGGCTCGGTCGGTGCGACCTGGGCTCCGGCAAGAACGAGGCCATATTCGAGGAGAAGGACGAGATCTACGACATCGGGCTTGGCGCCTCGCTCGACCGGAAATACCTGTTCTGCGAATCCGAGAGCAAGCTGACGTCGGAGGTGCGGGCGCTTCCCTCCGATACGCCGCTGGGTGAATGGAAGGTCCTCGTCCCCCGCCGGAACGACCACAAGTACACGGTCGACCACCGGGAGGGGCTCTTCTACTTCGTGACCAACAAGGATGCGAAGAACTACAGGATCATGACCGCGCCCGTCACCGAGCCGGACGAGGCCCACTGGAGCGAGTTCGTGGCGGCCGACCCGGAGGTCAAGGTCGACGATGTGACGCTTTTTGCGAAATATGCCGTCGTCACCGAGAGGAAGGGCGGCCTCCCCCGCCTGAGGGTCATCGACTTCGCGACCCATGCCTCCCATGAGATCACGTTCCCGGAGCCATCATACGAGGCGGAACTGGCGGCGAACGCCGAATACGACACTCCTGTCCTTCGCTTCAGCTACCAGTCCCCGGTGACGGCCCCGTCCGTGTTCGCCTACGACATGGGCACGCGTGAAAGGACTCTCGTGAAGCAGGACGCGGTCCTGGGCGGCTACGCGCCCAAGGACTACATGTGCGAGCGCGTCTACGCCAAGGCGTCCGATGGCACCGAGATCCCGGTCACCCTCGTCTACCGCCGGGAGCTAAGGGAGGCGGGACCCCAGAAGCTCTTCCTCTACGGATATGGGAGCTACGGCTTCAGCCTCCCGGACAGCTTTTCATCGGCCCGGCTGAGCCTCCTCGACCGCGGCGTCATCTACGCCCTCGCCCACGTGCGGGGAGGCGGCGAGCTGGGAGAGCCCTGGCGCGACGCCGGGCGGATGAAGACCAAGATGACAACCTTCACCGATTTCATAGCGTGCGCGCAGCACCTGATCGCCTCGGGCTACACGACGGCGGACAAGATGGCGACCTCAGGCGGCAGCGCGGGCGGCCTCCTCATGGGGGCTGTCCTCAACCTCCGGCCCGATCTCTTCAAGTGCGCCGTCCTCAAGGTGCCCTTTGTGGACGTCGTCAACACGATGCTCGACGCGTCGCTGCCGCTGACGACCGCGGAGTACACGGAGTGGGGCAACCCCAACGTCGCCGAGGAATACTCGTGGATCAGGGCCTATTCGCCCTACGACAACATCAAGGCGCAGGCCTACCCGGCGATTCTGGTCACGACCGCGCTTAACGACAGCCAGGTGCCGTACTGGGAGGGCTGCAAGTACGTCGCCAAGTTGCGCGCGATGAAGACCGACTCGAATCCCCTGCTGCTCAAGATCAACCTCGACCCCGCCGGCCATGGCGGCTCGAGTGGCCGCTATGACGCCCTGCACGAGGTCGCGTTCGACTATTCCTTTGCGCTCACCGAGCTGAACTGACGGCGCCCAGGCTTCCCCGGGGCTACGAGTCATAGGAGAACTCCAGCTGCGGGCCCCCGGCCTGCGGAAATGCGCGGTGCTGAGCGGGTTCGACCGGGCGTTCAGCCCGGCGCGCCGCGGCATGTTGCCGATGCGCCCGTTCTGAAAACGGCCTCAAATCTCCTTGCAACACAATGCAACACAGTATGACTTCGACCCGTGCAAAAGTCGGTCACAACAAGCGTCCGCCTGCCTCGGGAGCTCAGGCGTAAGATTGAGCGAAAGGCAGCCTCCGCGGGATGTGGGAGGAACCGCGTAATCATCAAGGCGCTGGAGGCGTACCTGATGGAGGACGATCAGGCCGTCTATGAGACGGAAGCTCGGCATCAATCGACATTGGCTGCAAAACTCGACGTCCCGGATGCTTCGTGGGACCACATGGTCGAGCGTGATTTGCCGTTGGCATGACCTGGGTTCGCGGAGAGATAGTCACGGCAGTTATTCCCGGGGATTTTGGGAAGCCCCGCCCTGTCGTCGTCGTTCAGGCGGATGCATTCTTGGAGCATCATCCATCCTTTACGGTCTGTCCGCTGACCAGCCATTTAACCGGATTAGGCTTGTTCCGCATCATGGTTGCACCCGACAAGCGGAATGGGCTGGGAAGCCCCTCGGAAGTCATGGTCGATAGGATAAGCTCCCTGAGAAGTGACAGGATCGGGACCTCAATGGGGCGCTTGTCCGCACTCGAATTGCGCGCCGTTGACGAGGCTTTGCGGCGGTGGCTTGCGTTGGGCTAGATAATCGCGCGGGGAATTCCCCGGCAACGCACCTCTCTTTCTGTCTTGGGCCCGGCGCAGCCTTGGGTAGCCTGCCCGTCAAATGACCGACCTCCTTCCCCATGGCCCCGTGCTGATGGCCTTCCTGGCGGCGAGCCTCATTCTCGCTGTTACGCCGGGGCCCGGCGTCCTTTACATCGTCACCCGCAGCCTTGCGCACGGGCGGAAGTCGGGCCTGGCCTCGGTTGCCGGCGTGGCCCTTGGCAACCTCTCGAATGCGGTCGGCGCGGCCGTCGGGCTCGCGGCCTGGTTCACGGTCTCAACCCTGGCCTTTACGGTGACAAAGTACGCGGGCGCGGCCTACCTCGTCTACCTGGGCATCCGCACGCTGTTCTTCTCTTCGGAGGCACCGGGCGAGGCGCGTCCCGGGACGGCGTCGTTTCGCCGCGTTTTCCGGGATGCCTTCTGGGTGGCCCTCCTCAACCCGAAGACCACCCTGTTCTTCGCCGCGTTCCTGCCGCAGTTCATGGGAGCCCAGGCCATGACCGCGCAGCGGGGAATCCTGCTGGGCTCGATATTCGTCCTGATCGCGGGCGTGACCGATACCCTCTACGCGCTGGCGGCCGACGTCGTGTCCCCGAGGCTCAACAGGGCACGCGCCCTGAAGAGGACCGGGCGCGGGATCAGCGGGGGAGTTTTCCTGGGGCTTGGCCTGTACGCGGCCCTCGCTGGGTCGCACCGGCCCAAGCAGTGACCCAGCGGAAAGAAACGGGACGACCTGGGGATGGGCAAACCTAGGGGGTTTGATATGCCTCGACGAGGGCGACGCCGGTCGTACCCCCCGCTCCCGACACGACGGCGGTGTAGCTGCCGGGCTGGAGGGTGAGAAGGAGCGCCGAGTCGGCGCTGCCCGTCGGAAGCGCGAACGTGTGGATGGCCGCCGTGGCTGAGGCGACCGCCGCGGCGTTGGGGTTGGTCGACCAGCCGGTATTGCTGGCCACCGTGTTTCCTGACGAATCCATCACGCTCAGCATAGGCTCCGCTAGTGTTCCGCTGACGCCGAACTGCGACAGGGTCGGGCCAACCGCCCGGATGAGCACATTCGCCTGGGATCCCCTGACGACGATGCCGGCAATTTCCACGTTGGAGCCGGTACCGACAAGCGCACGGGAAGAAATGTTGGTCAGCTGCGCGCTGTTTGTGCCGACCGCGTAGACTTCGGCAAGGGCCACTCCTTGGGTCTGGTCGGCTCCGGAGACCTGGGCCGTGTAGGCGCCGGGGGCCAGGGTGACCAGGAGGGCGCTGTCACCCTGCGAGGTCAGTTGGAACGTGTTGATGGCCGCGGTCGCCGACGTGATCTGCGCGGCATCGGGATTCGTGCTCCAGCCTGTGTTGGCGCCTATCTGGGTGCCGGTTGAGTCGAACAGGGTGAGAGCCGTCTGGGAGAGGACGCCTGTCACCCCAAACCCCCCCAGGGTCGGGCCCACCCCGCGAATGAGCACCTGCTCCGTGGAGCCGGCCGACCCGGCGATCACAAATCCCGCAATGAGCACGTTCCCCCCGGTGCCGACGGAAGCACGGCTGGAGATGTCGACGAAGTTGGCGGCAGAGGCCACAGGCGCCGGGCCGCCTGGAGCCACCCCTGGGCTTGAGAGCGTCGCGGCTGAAGATGTGACGGCTCCGGACGCGTTCGCCACGATGACCGTGTACGAACCCAGGTTTGCCGCCTGCACGCTTCCAATCACAAGGGTCGGATTGGTTGCGCCGCCGATGTCGGAGCCGTTGAACTGCCATTGGTAGGTGGGCACCGGGACGCCGGTCGCCGTCACCGAGAACGTGGCGGATGCGCCGATGGCCAGGGACTGGGAGACCGGCTGCGTCACGATGGCGGGCGAAGAAGATGAGGCCACGTAGCTCCTTCTGATAGTGGCGTTTAAGCTGTCGCCGACGAATAGGTCGCCGGCCGCATCGACGGCAATCCCGATCGGATAGTTGAACAGGGCCTTTGCGCCCGTTCCATCGGCCGAGCCCGCGACATTTGACGTGCCGGCCAGCGTCGTGACGACCCCCGCGCTCGTCACCTTCCGGATCGTGTTGTTGGCCGAGGTCACATACAGGTTGTCGGACGAATCAATGGTGATCCCGTACATCGGATAAAAGAGGGCTGCGGCTCCGGTTCCGTCCGTGTCCCCGTTTGTGCCGAATTTCCCGGCGAGCGTCGTCACGACGCCGGCCGGGGTTATCTTCCGGATCGCGCAGTTGCTACCGGCGTCCCCCACGTAGACGTTTCCGCTCGCATCGACGGCAACGCAGGTCGGATAGCTGAACCTGGCCGCGCTCCCCGTGCCGTCGGCGGCGCCGTAGGTTCCCGGGAGGCCCGCGATCGTCGACACGAAGCCATTCGAGATCTTCCGTATCACGTAGTTCCCCGAGTCGGCGATGTAGACATTTCCCGCGCCATCGACGGCAATGCCGTGCGGGCTATAGAATTTGGCCATGGGGGCCGGGCCATCCTGGAAACTTGACGGTCCGGAATCGGCATCGCCCCCGGCTATCGTCGTGACAACACCTGCGGGAGTGATCATCTGGGTCGGGCCCCCGCACGTATAGAGGTTGCCCGACCCGTCGACGGCAATCCCTTGGCCTGCCCCTCCCGGAATCGTCGTCACGACGCCCGCGGGTGTGATCTTTCGAATGGAAACGTTGTTGTCGGCGACGTAGACGTTCCCCGCGCCATCCACGGCGACGCCCTCAGGGTATTCGAATAGCGCCGCGGCGCCGGTGCCGTCCAGATAACCTGACACCCCTGCCTGGCCCGCAAGGGTCGTAAAGGTGTAGGGGGTGGCGTAGTCGCTTTGGCCGTTCAGCCCAGTTGCGCCGGCAAGTGCCAGCGCAACGAAGGCACCCAGGCTAATCGGTGAACGGCGAGGAGAATTGCTGGCGCTTGCGGATGAAGTGAATGGGCTCATGGGATTGGGAACAAAGGCTACGATCAGGATGGTCGAATGAACTAAGGGGCAATGAAAACCGGGCAGATAGCGGACCCAACGGGGAAAGAATGCTTATGACCCATGCTGCATGGGGCATACCATCGGCTGCAATATTCGTTAGTCGTTGGATTGAAATAGCTAATGTCAATGGCCGTCCTTGACGCAGCCTAGTGGGTGCTCCTGGGTGGTTGCGCGCGCACAACCTTCGGCCTCTGCCCGCCGTCAATTGGTTGTAGCGAACCAAACGGACTCAGGGTGGCCCAGGCCTGCCTTGACAGAATCCACGCTCCCGGCGGCCCGGTCCGCCGACATTTCCTTCGACGTCGACGATGAATCTCAAGGGCCAGGAATCGGGACATAGGCCCTAAATTGACATGCATTTACGAACCGGTTCTCCCTGTCGGCCCGCCAGTTTGAAGGGACCGGAAGCGGTCGCTCACCCCGGGGGCGGCAGTCCCCTTATTTGCCTCGGATTTTCGTCCCTTGCAAATTCCCCGGACCGGGAGTTCATACGGGCCGGAGATCCATCGATGACGACCTCGGCAATCCTCACCACCCGCACGGGCCCGCAGAAACACAAGGTGGTGTCGTCGCGCGAATGGCTCGCCGCGCGCCGCAGGCTCCTCGCGCAGGAGAAGAGGCTGACGCGGCTGCGCGACGAGCTGAGCCGCAAACGGCGTGGCCTTCCCTGGGTCAAGGTGGAAAAGGACTACGTGTTCAGCGGACCGAAGGGCCGGCAGAAGCTGGCGGATCTGTTCGCGGGGCGAAGCCAGCTCGTCGTCTACCATTTCATGTTTGCACCTGGCGACGGCGAAGGCTGCCCCCACTGCTCGTTCTGGGCGGACCATTTTGACGGTGCGGTCGCCCATCTCAACCAGCGTGACACCGCGCTGGTGGTCGTGTCCCGGGCCCCTTGGGGGAAGCTCAAGGCCTTCCGGAAGCGCATGGGTTGGCGATTTCCATGGGTCTCGTCCAACGGTTCGGACTTCAATTACGACTTTCACGTGTCCTTCACGCCGCGGGAGGTGCGGGCGGGCCCAATCGGGTACAACTACAAGAGCATGAGGATGCCCGCTGGCCTGAACGACCTGCCGGGAATCAGCGCGTTCTACCGCGACTCAACCGGAGCTATTTTCCACACCTACTCGGCTTATTCGCGCGGGATCGATCCCATCAACAATACCTACAACATCGTGGACCTGACGGCGAAGGGACGCGACGAGAATCCCGAACGTCCGATGGAATGGGTCGATTATCACGACCGATACAAGAGTCGGTAACCCAAGATCCGGTGACCCCGACGAGAGGAGACATTCAGGGGCCGAGGATCCCGGAGAGCAACAAGAAGGAGGGCGTGTGCTACGCGGTGACGAACGACGGCGTCGAGCTCCCGGTGATCGACGTCACCCATCCGGCGTTCGCGGTCGAGCTCAGCGCTGCGGAGCTCGCCGCCCAGTCCGAGTCCTTTTTCCGCGAACAGGAGCGCCGCGGCGGCCCGACCTTCCTGCGCAGGCTGATTCTCCGGTTCGCCCTGCGCAGATCCGTCCTCTGGCGCGGGCTAATGGGGGCATCGGGCACCTTCCTGAGCGGCATGAACACCTACCTGTTGAAGCTCGGCGCCGCCAATCTCGGCAGCGGGTATGCCGGGCGGGGCGACCTGCAGATCGCGGGGTCGTTCCCGGTCACGGCGCTTCGCCTTCGCCTGCAGGACACGGCGCACATGCTCGCAACGGGGCTGGCCGGCCCGCTTTCGTCCAGGCCCGACGCGCCCCTCCACCTGGTCAACATCGCGGGGGGACCCGCGGCCGACAGCCTGAACGCGCTCATCATCTCGCGAAGGGCGAACGGGGCCCTGCTGGCCAGCCGCAGGATATTCATCCACGTGCTCGACCTCCAGAGGGAGGCCCCCGATTTCGGGGGCCGCGCCCTCGAGGCCCTGCAGGGCCGGGACGCGCCCCTGCACGGGCTCGATGTCACGTTTGAATTCGTGAGATACGACTGGCGGGAAAGCGGCGCCCTGCGGTCCTTCCTTGCCGGCCTCGGAGGCGGCGAAAAGGTTATGGCCGTTTCCTCGGAGGGCGGACTGTTCGAGTACGGCTCCGACCCGGACATCCTCTCGAACCTGGAGGTGCTGCGCGAGGCCGGAGGCGGCCTCTTTGTCGCGGGAAGCGTGACCCGGGACGATCCCAGGCACCGCATCCACAGGTGGACCAGAATCCCGGTTATTCCCCGCGGGCTCGCGGTGTTCGGCGCGCTCGTCCACGGCGCGGGCTGGAGAATCGACGAGGCCGTCGAGCGGCCCTTCAACGACATCGTCCGCTTGGGCCGCGCGAGGCAGCCCTGATCACCGGCACGCCGGTCCCGGCTCACATCGAGTGGAGCGCGATCCGGTTGCCCTCGGTGTCGAGTATGATCGCCCTGAAGCCGAAGGGCCCGATCGACTCCTTCTGCTGGAGGATCTTGCCGCCGCTCGGCTCGACGGCCTCCAGGGCCTCGTCCAGGCGGCCGCTGGCGTTCAGGTAGACGAGCGGTCCCTCGGCGGAGGGCTTGACCGTGTCGCTCAGGTAGAGGCACCCGGCGGCCTCGTTGTCCTTGTGGGGAAAGCTCCCGATCGACATCCCGGGATAGTCCTGCCTCTCGACCTCCGCGCCCATGACCGCCGAGTAGAAGCGGATGGCGCGGTCAAGCTTCAGTACGGGGATGTCCACCCAGACGATGTGATTCGGCATGGCTCTGTCTCCTTTTTATTGAATGAAAAGCCGACGGGCTTTCCCACGCGAATGGACTAGGACAGCAAGGGCGGACCGGCGAGACAAACCTCCACTCCCAGGGCGCCCGTCCGGCGAAGGGTTTCCTTCCCATCGATCCGGGAAACTGCGGGCTCGCACAACGGTCGATCCGATTCCAAATAGGACCGGGTGAACTTCTCGAATCCAGGCGCGGACATTTACGTTCCCGAACCATCAGTATCGGCCGCCGCGGCGCTGGGGCGAGTGACCCACCTCTGCATCGGGGCGCACCAGGACGACATCGAGATCATGGCGCAGTCCGGCATAAGCGACTGCCTCGGCAACGCGGGCCGGGCCTTCGGCGGCGTCGTCGTCACGAACGGAGCCGGCTCCCCCCGGTCAGGCTCGTTTGCCTCGTACACGGACGAGCAGATGCTCGCCGTCCGGCGCGACGAGCAGCGGGAGGCAGCGAGGCTCGGCCGCTACGCGGTCCAGATCCAGCTCGCCCACTGGAGCGCGGACGTGAAGCGCCCGGGACACCCCGGGGTCGCGGGGGACCTGGCGGCGATATTCTCCGGCTGCAGGCCGCAGGTCGTGTACCTCCACAACCCGGCGGACAAGCACGACACCCACGTGGCCGTGCTCCTGCGCTGCATCGAGGCGATCCGTTCCCTCCCGGCCGGCCGCAGGCCCGCGCGCGTCCTCGGCTGCGAGGTGTGGCGGGACCTCGACTGGCTTCCCGACGCCGACAAGGTGGCCCTTGATTCGGGGCGCGACCCCGAGCTCGCCTTGAGGCTCCTCGCCGCGTTCGACTCGCAGGTCAGCGGCGGCAAGCGCTACGACGTCGCCACGGTCGGCAGGCGGTCGGCCAACGCCACCTTCCATACCTCGCACGCCACCGACAGCCTCTCCGGGATTACCTGGGCCGTCGACCTGACCCCGGTGACCGTGGACGGCGGGCCCTCGGTCCGCGACTTCATGGCGTCATTGACCAACCGGTTCGGGGCCGACGTCTCGCAGCGGCTGAGGGCCTGGGCCTGAGCCGGCCCGGGGCGTGTCAGCCGGCCGACCTGCGGGCGCGGTCCCCGTGTCGGTACGCCATCGGGGGACGACCTATCGTTCAGTTGCCTTCAGCTGGTCCAGGGCCCTTCGCGCGAGGGCAAAGTCGGGGCGGATCTCGAGCGCCCTCTCGAGGTGGGCCCGCGCCTCGCCCCGCCGGTTGCTCATGGCGAGGCTGATCCCCAGCCCGAACTGGGCCTCGGCGAAATCCGGGTTCAGGCGCACGGCCGCCTCGAATTCCGAGACCGCGTCGCCCAGCCTTCCCGGGGAGCCGGACAGGAGGATGCCGAGGTCGTACCGGGTCAGGGGGTCGGAGGGTTCCATCCTGATCGCGGCCGAGTACTCGGCAATGGCCTCGGCCCTTCGGGACGGATCCCTGGCGAGCGCGTTGGCCAGGTTCGCATGGACTTCGGCGCTCGCCGGTTCGAGCTTCAGGGCGGCCTCGTACTCCGCGATCGCCTCGTCCGTGCGGCCCGGCATGTGGGAAAGGGCCACCCCGAGGTTGCCGTGCGCCTCGGCGTAGCCGGGATCGAGCCTGAGCGCCTCCCGGTATTCGGAAACCGCGTCGGCAAGCCGGTCGTCCTCGAGCGAGAGGGCGTTCCCGAGGTCGTAATGGTATGCGGCAACACCCGGTGCGATCCGGGCCGCGGATTCATACTCCGCGATCGCCTCGTCCAACGAACCGCGGTCCCGCGAGAGCAGGTTTCCCAGGTTGCCGTGGGCCGAGTCATAGTCCGGCCGCAGGCGGATCGCCTCACGCAGCTCGCGCTTTGCCTCCTCCGCCTGCCCAGGCAGGCCCTCCAGGGCGATTCCCAGGTTGTTGTGGGCCTCCGCGTAGGACGGATTATACCGCAGCGCCTCCCTGTACTCGGCAACGGCGTCCGCGGTTCGCCCGGGCACCTTGAGGAGCGCGCTGCCGAGGTTGTTGTGCGCCCTCCAGTGGTCGGGCTTCAGCCGCACCGTGGCCTCGTACTCCGATATTGCCTCGGAAAGGTGTGCCGGGCCCATCCCCAGGGACACCGCCAGGTTGAAGTGGAGGAGCCATGCGGAGGGGTTCCGCGCCAATGTCGCCCGGTAGAGTGTCTCGGAGTCGCGGTAAATCCGGCATTGGCGCCACGAGAGGGCCCCGAGGGCCACGGGGACGGCAAGGAGCAGGCACGCGCGGCCCGCTCCCGGGGCGACTCGGCTGGCAATCCGCCCGATGGCCCATGCGGCCGGGACCAGGACGCCGATGCTCGCCAGGTATTGGAAGTGGTCCGCGACGAAGGAGAACAGGAACGGATATACGTTCACGAACCCGAGGGCGGGAAAAAGTGTTCCCGCGAAGAACAGGAACCCCGCGAGCGGCCCGCGGTCCCTGCGGGCGCGCGCGACCAGGAGTCCGAGGAGCGCAAGGACCGACACAAGGTAGAGGCAGGGCCATGGGGTTCCCGCGCCGAGCGACCAGCGCGGATAGATGAACATGAGGTCCGCCGGCCAGACGAGCGTCCTCAGGTAGAAGACGATCACCCGGCCGGCCAGGAAAAGCCTCTCAGGGGCGGAGAATGAAAAATCAACGCCCTCGGCCCCGATGAACTTCGCCTCCACCCAGGCCGTGAAGAGGCCGGCGGCCGCCCCGATGGCAAGCCACGGCAGCAGCGGGACGATGTCGGCCCTCCATCCCAGGCGCCCCCGCCTCCACCAGAAGACCAGCAGAAGGGCCGCCGGGAGCGTGGCGGTCACGCTCTTCGTCAGGAGGGCGAAGACAAAGAGGGCCAGCGCCCAGGAATAGAGGCCTCGCCGGCGCGTGGCGTCGAACCGGAGGTAGAGGAGCGCGGAGGCCAGGTAGAAGACCGCGGAGAGGGTGTTCTTCTCCTCCGAGATCCAGGCGACGGATTCCACGCAGACGGGATGAAGGGCGAAGACGAGCGCGGCCAGCCGCGGCGCCGGGAAGGACAGCTCCCTGAGGGCAACGAACAGGAGCCACGCCGCGGCGGCGTGCAGCGCCGCGTTGGCGGCGTGGTATCCCACGGGCGAGTCCCCCCAGAGGCGGTGCTCGAACCAGAACGCGGTGTGGAGGACGGGATAGTACTGCTGCGTCGCCCCGGCCTCGAACCAGATGCGCCAGAGCCCGTGCAGCGGGCGCAGCGCCACGCTCGTCACGTGCGCGTCGTCGTCCCACAGGAACCCCCCGCGCATCGCGGGGAAGTACACGACGAAGACCGCGGCCAGAAGCAGGCCAGCGAACCCCAAGGCGGGGGCCCCCCACGTGGGCTCTTGCGACCGGGGGGCGGGTGCGGGCTCCACGGCGCAATTTCGGATCATCGCCGAAAAGGGGTCAAGTGTCCGCTCCGGGGCGGCCGGGCAGCGCGGCGTCTCCCTCCGGGGCCGTCAGGCGGGTAGCAGCGATGTTTAAAATATAGTCGTTTCTGCCATTTATTAACGGAGCCGACGGGAATACCATGCTTTCCTTCCACCGGCATCCGAATCCCCCCAGCAGACTTCCCCTCCTCCCAATGACCGGCCCCTCGAGCGCAGCCCCCAGCCGATTTGAGCACGTCCCGCTGGCGGTGTTCCCCGGGAGCGCCGAGGCGTCTCAGGCCGTCGCGCGGGATATCGCGGCCCTGATCCGCGCAAGGCAGGCGGCCAAGAGGACGGCGGTCCTCGGCCTTGCGACCGGGTCAACCCCGCTCGGCCTCTATGCCGAGCTCGTCAGGATGCACCGCGAGGAGGGCCTGAGCTTCGCCAACGTCATCACCTTCAACCTGGACGAGTACTACCCCATCCAGCCGACCAACCCGCGGAGCTACCGGCACTTTATGCAGGCGCACCTGTTCGACCATGTCGACATTCCCGCGGCCGCGACGCATGTCCCCGACGGGACGGTCCCGGCATCGGCGCTCGACGCCCACTGCCGGGAGTATGAGGAGATGATCCGCGCCGCCGGGGGGATAGACTTCCAGGTCCTGGGGATCGGCCGCACCGGGCACATCGGCTTCAACGAGCCGGGGAGCCCGAGGCGCTCACGAACCCGGATGGTGACGCTCGATTCACTGACGCGCCGCGACGCCGCCGGCGACTTCGGGGGCGAGGAGGGCACGCCGAGGCGCGCCATCACGATGGGCGTCAAGACGATCCTCGAGGCCCGGCGGGTGGTCCTGATGGCCTGGGGGCAGCACAAGGCCGAGATCATCCGCGCCGCCNNCGCGCCATCATCTGGCTCTCCCAGCTGAGGAAGAAGGCGGTCCTCAAGCTCACGGACGACGACTACAACGAGGCCGGCCTCCAGGACCTGCTGAGGACCCAGGGCTCGGCCTACGAGGTGAACCTGGCGGGGTTCTACCAGCTGCAGCACACGATCACCGGCTGGCCGGGCGGCCGGGACCCGGGGCGGACGAGGCCGGGCGACGCGCCCGTGCGGCCGCTGCGCGCCTCCTCGGCGGGAGTGTTCCCGAAGCGCATCCTTGTCCTCTCCCCCCACCCCGACGACGACGTGATCGGGATGGGAGGGACCCT